>NZ_BTPM01000001.1:3000000-3300000 GCF_036245475.1 Vibrio sp. 10N
CTCAGCGCCAACTTTCGCTTCCCATTTCGCGTTTAGCTCTTCGATTGAAGTGCCAGAACGTTTTAGGAAGTCTTTGAAACCGTCCCAGTGAGCGTCCATTACTTGATGCTCATCAGTTGCAGTTGCAAGAGCTTTTAGGCCCCACTCATCTGGGATGAATACTTCGTTGAAGCCAGCACGTGGACGGTTAGCTTTCAGCGCTTGAACAAACATGTCAGACTTACGCTTCACTTCTTCGATTGGACCGAAGTGGCTTGGGTCAATCACTAGGATGTAAGAACCGCCTACTGGACATGGTGCATCTTCCATAGTGAAGAAGTCACTTGGTACCGCTGGAAGCTCAGGAGCAATCTTACCTTTCGGGTTGATGATTGCCGTCATTACTTCGTTCCAGATGTTTAGCGAGTATAGACGTGGCGTTAGGAACGTCCATGGTGCTTTACAGTCAGCAACACGGCCGTAACCTTCGATTAGAGAGCCCCACTTACGAGCGTCAGCTGTTAGCTCACCAGTGTCTTGGTCAACAAGTGCAGCAACGTGTAGGTCGCGGTCGTTAACGATAGCGTCACAGATGTGAGAGTCGTAACCTTCACCGATCATGATAGATGTTACTAGTGGTAGCTCTTCACCGCCAACTAGAGCCGCATCGAACGGAGGGCAAGACATTGCTGGATCCATACCACCGAATGGTGCGTTTAGAGGTACAGAGTTGTTTGAAGACATTGCGAACATGCCTTCTTTCATTGCCATCTGTGTGTAGTTAGAGAAGTTGCCGCCGTCACAGTGGTCGTAACCGAATACGATTGAGATACCGTGCTTACGTGCTTTCTCGATAGCCGTTTGAGCCATTAGCGTACATACGTAGTGGCCAGAAGACTTCTTACCGTTGTAAACAGCCCAAGTGTCACCTTCAGACTCGATTTCTGGAGTCGTAGTCGTGTCAAGGATGCCCGCTTCGTAAGGGATAGTTACCGCTTCGATAACACCTAGACCTTGGTGTAGTTTGCCTTGAAGGCCACCAACTAGTAGGTTGTGCGCTAGGATATCAGCGTGCGCTTGAGATGCACCGATGTGCTTCCAAGACTCAGAAACGATGAATGAGAAGTACTCGTTGTTAAACGTAGTAGTAGGGCTGCTAACTTTAGCCATGGTAATGTCCTCTGTATAAGTAGGAATACGTTTTTATGAAAACTGTAGTCACTTTAACCCATTGGACAAAATTCAGAAGTAACATACTGGATGGTGTTACCCAAACTGTTACCCGTTTTGATGACAAACGTCACAAATCTGTAAGGTTAATTGGCCATAAAAAAAGCCGCTCTATTGAGCGGCTTTTTCAAAGTCGTTTAAAAATCAAGAATTAAGCTTGACCTTTAACTTCTTTAAGACCGTTGTAAGGTGCTTTTTCACCTAGCGCTTCTTCGATACGAATTAGTTGGTTGCTTTCTTTTAGGTATAGCAGCAACACGGTCAGAGCGGCTCATTGTTCTTAGAGCCTTAAAAGCAAAATGCCCCACTAAAAAGTGAGGCATTCATTAAAGCTTTAAGCTAATAATTCAAACTATGAATTACTGACCTTTAACTTCTTTAAGACCGTTGTAAGGTGCTTTTTCACCTAGCGCTTCTTCGATACGAATTAGCTGGTTGTACTTAGCAACACGGTCAGAACGGCTCATAGAACCAGTCTTGATTTGACCTGCAGCTGTACCTACCGCTAGATCAGCGATAGTTGCATCTTCAGTTTCGCCGCTGCGGTGAGAGATTACTGCTGTGTAACCTGCGTCTTTAGCCATCTTGATAGCAGCTAGAGTCTCAGTTAGAGAACCGATTTGGTTGAACTTGATAAGGATAGAGTTAGCTACGCCTTTTTCGATACCTTCAGCAAGGATCTTAGTGTTAGTAACGAATAGATCGTCACCTACTAGTTGAAGCTTGTCACCTAGTAGTTCAGTTTGGTGCTTGAAGCCATCCCAGTCAGACTCGTCTAGACCGTCTTCGATAGAAACGATTGGGAATTGGTTAGCTAGCTCAGCTAGGTAGTGGTTGAACTCTTCAGAAGAGAAAGTCTTACCTTCGCCTTTCATGTTGTAGATGCCAGCTTCTTTGTCGAAGAACTCAGATGCTGCACAGTCCATAGCTAGAGTTACGTCTTTACCTAGTTCGTAACCAGCAGCTGCAACAGCTTCTGCGATAACTTCTAGAGCTTCAGCGTTAGACTTAAGGTTAGGAGCGAAACCACCTTCGTCACCAACTGCAGTGCTGTAGCCTTTAGACTTAAGAACTTTAGCTAGGTTGTGGAATACTTCTGCACCGATACGTAGACCTTCTTTAAGAGTCTTAGCACCAACTGGTTGGATCATGAACTCTTGGATGTCAACGTTGTTGTCTGCGTGCTCACCACCGTTGATGATGTTCATCATTGGTAGAGGCATAGAGAACTGACCTGCAGTACCGTTTAGCTCAGCGATGTGCTCGAACAAAGGCATGCCTTTAGCAGCTGCTGCCGCTTTAGCGTTTGCTAGAGAAACAGCTAGGATAGCGTTCGCGCCGAACTTAGACTTGTTTTCAGTACCGTCTAGGTCGATCATTACTTGGTCAACGTCAGCTTGAGCTTTAGCGTCTTTACCAACTAGAGCTTCAGCGATTGCACCGTTCACAGCTTCAACAGCTTTAAGAACACCTTTACCTAGGAAACGTGCTTTGTCGCCGTCACGTAGCTCAAGAGCTTCGCGAGAACCAGTAGATGCGCCAGATGGAGCCGCAGCCATACCTACGAAACCGCCTTCTAGGTGTACTTCAGCTTCAACAGTTGGGTTACCACGTGAGTCGATGATTTCACGACCTAGAACTTTAACGATCTTAGACATTAATGTTTCCTCTCATTAAATATAAATGTCAAATTTAGGGCAGCCGCACAACCTTCGCTGCCGCCCGTATCCTTTTTACTTTTCTTCAGTACCGCGTTGGTACTCACCTGCTGCTTTTACAAAGCCAGAGAACAGTGGGTGACCATCGCGTGGTGTTGAAGTGAATTCTGGGTGGAACTGCGCAGCGACAAACCATGGGTGTGCTGGGTTCTCGATCACTTCAACTAGTTTCTTGTCTGCTGATAGACCAGAAACTTTTAGACCTGCTTTTTCAATCTGAGGACGAAGTACATTGTTCACTTCATAGCGGTGACGGTGACGTTCGTGGATCTTCGCGTTGCCGTATAGCTCGTAAGCTTTTGTGCCTTTTTCAAGGTGACATAGCTGAGAACCTAGACGCATAGTACCGCCAAGATCAGAGGTTTCAGTACGTTCTTCAACTTTACCTTCACCATCAACCCACTCTGTGATCAAGCCTACCACAGGGTATTTCGTCTCTTTGTTAAATTCTGTTGAATGCGCGCCTTCCATACCCGCTACGTTACGAGCGTATTCGATAAGCGCAACTTGCATCCCTAGACAGATACCTAGGTAAGGAACTTTGTTCTCACGTGCGTATTTTGCAGCAAGGATCTTACCTTCAACACCGCGGTCACCGAAGCCACCAGGTACTAGGATTGCGTCTAGGCCTGCTAGTGCTTCTTCGCCTTTAGTCTCTACGTCTTGTGAGTCAACATACTTGATCTTCACGTTTAGACGGTTTTTAAGGCCAGCGTGCTTAAGTGCTTCGTTTACCGACTTGTAGGCATCAGGTAGTTCAATGTACTTACCTACCATACCGATAACGACTTCACCCGTTGGGTTCGCTTCTTCGTAGATTACCTGTTCCCACTCAGATAGGTTTGCTTCTGGAGCAGTGATACCAAAGCGAGTACAAACAAGATCGTCAAGACCTTGCGCTTTAATCAGTTGAGGGATCTTGTAGATAGAATCTACGTCCTTCATTGAGATAACCGCTTTCTCTTGTACGTTACAGAACAGAGCAATCTTCTTACGCTCGTTTGCAGGGATCATGCGATCGCTACGACAAACTAGAATATCTGGTTGGATACCGATAGATAGAAGCTCTTTCACCGAGTGTTGCGTTGGCTTAGTTTTCACTTCGCCCGCAGCGGCTAGATAAGGTACAAGAGTCAGGTGCATGAACATAGCGCGCTCACGGCCAAGCTCAACCGCTAGCTGACGGATAGCTTCCATAAATGGTAGAGATTCGATATCACCAACTGTGCCACCAACTTCAACGATCGCAACGTCGTGGCCTTCAGAACCAGCGATGACACGATCTTTAATAGCGTTTGTGATGTGTGGGATAACCTGAATAGTCGCACCTAGGTAGTCACCACGACGCTCTTTACGTAGAACGTCAGCGTAAACACGACCAGCAGTAAAGTTGTTGCGTTTTGTCATCTTGGTACGGATGAAACGCTCGTAGTGACCAAGGTCCAGGTCAGTTTCAGCGCCATCTTCCGTGACGAACACTTCACCGTGCTGAGTTGGGCTCATTGTGCCCGGATCAACGTTGATGTAAGGGTCAAGCTTCATCATGGTCACTTTAAGACCACGTGCTTCTAAAATTGCTGCAAGAGATGCTGCTGCAATACCTTTACCTAGAGAGGATACTACCCCGCCAGTAACAAAAATATAATTTGTCGTCATGTTTAACCTGAAGTTGGTTGAATGAGGGAAAATGGATTTCTTCTGGACGGGATGCAAATATACCAGAAGCCCTTTACCGCCACAACGTGAAACTTATCACATTCAAAATTTTTATTTTTTGCTTCAAATCAATAGTAGAAACTTACACTAGTGAGAAGCGGTTCACAAATCCGAGCTGTTTTCTTGTTTTTTTACATCATTCCAAAACGCATCCAGCTCTTGAAGACTGAAGTCCGTCAATAACTTACCTTCCTCCGTAACACGCGCTTCTACCCCCTTAAATCGGCGAGAAAATTTGTCGTTGGCTTTTCTTAGCGCGACTTCAGGATCTTTCTGCAAATGGCGAGCAAGATTCACTGCGGCAAACAAGAGATCGCCGACTTCTTCTTCCAATTTGTCTTCGTTTACATCGACTTGAATCGCTTCTTCAACGACCTCTTCGATCTCTTCTTGAACCTTCTCAACCACAGGCCCAAGAGCATCCCAATCGAAGCCAAATTTTGCACAACGTTTCTGAATTTTGTTGGCTTTGGAAAGCGCAGGAAGCGACTGTGGTATTGAGTCTAGAATACTTTGCGCAGTTTTGCCTAGTTGCGCTTTTTCCTTCTGTTTCTCTGCTTCCCAATTGGCATTGATCGCCGCTTCATCTTCAAACTCAACGTCAGAAAAAACGTGCGGATGGCGGCGCGTGAGCTTGTCGTTAAGTCCTTCTACTACTTCATTAAAATCAAACAAACCCTGCTCTTTAGCCATTTGACTATAGAAGATCACTTGGAACAGCAGATCGCCTAGCTCTTCTTTTAGGTTCGGCCAGTCTTTGTTGTGAATCGCATCGACGACTTCAAAGGTTTCTTCGATGGTGTGCGGGACTATGGTGTCGAAGGTTTGTTTTCTATCCCATGGGCAGCCTTTCTCTTCATCACGAAGCTGCGCCATGATAGAGAGGAGTTGGTCTATAGGTTGGGTCATATTGGATTCCTAGTTACGACAAAGGCGAGTGTGGTAGCACTCGCCCTTGTTAATGAATGTCATTTGATTAAGAGTTTAGCCTAATCGCTTCACATTCATCACATCTTTGATCTGTTCAACACGCTTTGACACCCGCGACAGTACTTCGATATTTTTAACTTCCAAATCAAAATCCATCACTGTCATCTGGCGTTTGTAATCAGTACGGCTGCGCATGCTCGATACGTTGATCTTTTCATTGGTAAGCAAGGTCGTAATATCCTTGATAAGACCAACACGCTCCAATGCTTCAACACGAATCGTCAAAATATAAGAACCAACAAACCCACCGCCCCACACCGTATCAATAATACGCTCTGGCGCGTGGTGACTGAGCTCTTCAAGCTGCTCACAGTCAGCGCGGTGCACCGAGATGCCGCGTCCTTGTGTAATGTAACCTTTGATCTGATCGCCCGGAATAGGCTGACAACAGCGCGCTAGGTGGGTCATGAGGTTATCCACCCCTTCCACCACTACCGCATCTTTATGCGGGCGGCTTTGCGCTGGCGCTTTGCTTTCTGACTCTTGCAGCTTCTCAAGTGCTTGCTGATCTTCCTCTTCCGCTGTTGGCTTATTTACCAACGCGTTGATGTGGTTGATGATCTGGTTGATTCTTAGATCACCACTGCCCACACCGACATAAAGTTCATCAGCAGAATTCACGTTAAAGCGTTTTAGGGCATACTGCTCGGCATCTTTGAGTGTTGCACCGATCTTCACCAGTTCAGCTTCAAGGATCTCACGACCCGCTTCTAGGTTCTTCTCGCGGCTTTGCTTTCTAAACCACGCATTGATCTTAGCGCGCGCTCGACCTGAGTGTACAAATCCCGTTGTCGGGTTGAGCCAATCACGAGAAGGGTTTGGCTCTTTCGCGGTGATGATTTCAACTTGGTCACCCATCGCCAACTTGTGGGTAAAGGGAACAATACGTCCTGCTACCTTAGCGCCAATACAGCGGTGCCCAACTTCAGAGTGAATGTGATAAGCAAAATCAAGCGGCGTGGCACCCATAGGCAAGTCGACCACATCGCCACGTGGTGTAAACGCATAAACGCGATCATCAAACACCTGGCTACGAAGCTCATCGAGCATTTCGCCAGAGTCTGACATCTCTTCTTGCCAATCGAGTAGCTTACGCAGCCAAGTGATCTTCTCATCGTAACCACTGCGACCGCCACTGCCCCCTTCCTTGTACTTCCAGTGCGCGGCAACACCCAGCTCGGAGTCTTCGTGCATCTGTTTAGTACGGATTTGGATTTCAATGGTTTTGCCTTCTGGCCCCAAGATCACGGTATGAATCGATTGGTAGCCATTCGGTTTTGGGTTAGCGACGTAATCGTCGAATTCGCTAGGTAAATGTTTGTATTTGGTGTGCACGACGCCAAGTGCCGCGTAGCAATCCTGCAAACGCTCAGCGATGATTCGCACTGCTCGTACGTCAAACAGCTCGTCAAAATCCAGATTCTTCTTCTGCATCTTGCGCCAGATACTGTAGATGTGCTTTGGACGACCGCTGACTTCAGCAAGAATGCTCGACGCTTGCATCTCGCTAGTAAGATCATCAACGAAGTCTTTGATGTATTGCTCACGCACAATGCGTCGCTCGGAAAGCTGCTTGGCAATTTGTTTGTAAGTGTCTGGCTGCTGGTAGCGGAAGGCGTAGTCTTCGATTTCCCATTTGAGCTGACCGATGCCAAGACGGTTGGCAAGTGGCGCGTAGATATTGGCACATTCTTTGGCGGCCGCACAGCGCACTTCATCGGACTCATCTTTCACTTCACGTAAATTACAAATACGTTCAGCAAGCTTAATGATCACGCAGCGGAAATCGTCCACCATCGCCAGCAACATGCGACGCACGTTATCGACTTGTCCCGAGGCTTCTGAGCCTTCAAGGGTCACGTTGAGCTGACCGATGGCGGCCATTTCTTCCACGCCGTCGATCAGTTTGATGATTTCTTTGCCGTAGTTTTCTTCTAGTAACTCACGATCATACAAGCCGCTAGAGACCACTGGATACAACTGCGCTGCCACCAGCGTCGCTTTATCCATTGAAAGGGTAATGAGGATTTCATTCATCTCTCTCCCGCGCCACAACAGCAAGGCCCCTTGATCACTATCGGCAACGATTTCCTCACACTGACGGTAAACGTCTTTCAATCTTTTCGAGGTGTTTTTATCTTGCTTTAGTGACGCAATCCAATTATCCAAATTGAATTGTTCTTCTGGGTTCAAATGCGCGCTTCTTACCGCAACCATTTCTTTTTCTTCCTAGTTTATTGGTTCACTAACCGCTCCCGGTTAGCCTTGATGACTTTGCGCTATTTTTCAAACAACGCCATCGACTCTAGATGACTGGTATGAGGAAACATATCCATCATACCCAAACGAGTCAATGTGTAGCCTTGTTCAATTAGGCTCTGACTGTCTCTCGCAAGGGTAGCAGGATTGCAAGAAACATAAAGGACACGTGTCGCACCCAGCGCGGAAACTTGGTCTATTACACCGCTCGCGCCAGCCCTAGCTGGGTCGAGCAAAATCTTGTCGAATTGCTGCGATGCCCATGGCAGCTGTGACAGATCCTGCTCCAGATTGGCCTGATAAAATTCGACATTAGCGAGACCATTTAGTTTCGCGTTGTCCGTGGCCCAATCCACCATATCTTGTACACCTTCTACACCCACCACATGAGCGCAGCGCTTGGCCAAAGGCAAAGTAAAGTTACCCAAACCACAGAACAGATCCAATACGCGATCAGATGACTCTGGGGCTAACCATTCTAATGCCTGGGCAACCATACGCTGATTAATTGCTTGGTTAACCTGAATAAAGTGAGAAGGCAAAAATGGCAGCTTTAAACCAACTTCGTTATAGAACGGCTGTTCACCCACCACCCTATCGAGTTGGTTTGCTTCAGGCATAAAGTAGAGTGTCATACCAACTTGCTCCGCAAACGCCAATAGACGAGCGTGGTCTTTGTCACTCAATGACTTAGTGTGTCGAATTACAGCTACGGGCGCTGCGTCGCCCAAAACAAGTTCAAGGTGGCCAAGAATATTTGGCTGCTTGAAATCAGCAAAAATGGCTCTTAGCTCAGGGATCAACGCGTTGAGTTTCTCATCAAGCACAGGGCAGTGGTCGACATCGACAATTTGATTACTCTGCTTACGGCGAAACCCCATTAACAGGCCACGCTGTTTATCGACTTGAATACTCAGCCTTGCACGGCGGCGATAGCCAAGCCCTTCACCGGTAATAGACGGCGATAACGCCAGTGTTTGTCCTGCAAATTTGGTCATCAACTGCGACAGCACACGCTCTTTGTGAGCAATTTGCTCATCACGTTCAAGGTGCTGCTGATTACAACCGCCACATTCATGGTAATGCGGGCAAAACGGCTCAACGCGTTGCTCAGAAGGCTTGAGTATTTTGATGAGGTTCGCTTTCGCAAATTTGGCTTTGCTCTCGGTTAGTTGTACCAACACCTTTTCATCCGCCAGCGCGCCCTCGACAAATACCGGTTTTTTATTGAGATAGCCGATACCGGCACCGTGGTGATCCATGCGTTCAATCTGCACTTCTTGGTGCTTTTTGGAGAAAGAAGTTTTCTTTGTTGGTTTAAAAAAACGTGCCATGACCAATTCCAAGGCAAAGCATTCGTGCTTTGCGCCTATAAAATATTGTTAGAGTTTCACTATTCTGAGTCTGAATGATTGTCGAACAGCGCTGCTTTGATTAAGCTTACGTCATCTTGAGGATGCAATACTGGGTATTGTCCCATATCCCCCCATCAGATGACACTCTGTTGGTAAATAATGATGTCGAATTAACATGACCAGATACGGCCTTCGCGCTCGCGTAATCACATTAACCTTGGCACCGACCCTGATCATCGGTCTTCTTCTTAGTGCCTTTTTCTCATATAACCGCTATCACGACCTTGAATCTCAAGTGCTGAATGCTGGTTCTAGTATTATTGAACCGCTGGCGATTGCCAGTGAGCAAGGCCTGGTAAATCAAAACCGCGAATCGGTCAGACGTCTGATTAGCTACGCCCATCGCAAGAATTCAAAATTTGTACGCAGTATCGCCGTTTTCGATGCCTCACATGAACTGTTTGTAACATCCAACTTTCATCCTAACTTCGACACACTCACGTTTCCCAAAGACCGCCCCATTCCGTTCCTGAGTTCCTCTGAATTCAGTGACAATACCTTAATTCTCCGAGCACCTGTCATCGCTGAAAGTCAGCTGGCCACCGATACGCGAGAGCTAGCCTCAACCAGCCAAATCCTAGGTTATGTTGCCATTGAACTCGACTTATCTTCTCTGCGTTTGCAACAGTATCAAGAAGTCTTCTCGGCAATCTTGGTATTAGTGCTCGGGCTGATTTTATCCGGCATCTTTGCCTACCGCTTGATGTACGATGTGACCCGCCCTATCTCACACATGAAAAACATGGTCGACCGTATCCGCCGGGGTCATCTCGATGTGCGTATCGAAGGCAAAATGCACGGCGAGCTCGACTTACTGAAAAACGGTATCAATGCCATGGCGGTATCACTGTCTGAATACCATGTGGAAATGCAGCACAGTATTGACCAAGCCACATCCGATCTTCGTGAAACGCTTGAGCAGCTGGAGATTCAGAATGTCGAGTTGGACATCGCGAAAAAACGTGCTCAAGAAGCGGCGCGAGTGAAGTCTGAGTTCTTGGCCAACATGTCTCATGAACTGCGCACACCGCTCAATGGCGTCATCGGCTTTACTCGTCAGATGCTAAAAACTCAGCTTACCAATAGCCAAACCGATTATCTGCAAACCATCGAGAAGTCAGCCAATAACCTACTCAATATCATCAACGATATCCTCGATTTCTCGAAACTCGAAGCGGGTAAGCTGGCACTGGAGAATATTCCATTTGAGTTCCAAGACAGCCTTGATGAAGTGGTGGCACTGCAAGCGACCAGTGCCCATGAAAAAGGCCTAGAGCTAACGCTAAAAGTGGATCCGAAAATCCCAAGCGGCTTGGTGGGTGACCCGCTGCGTATCCAGCAAATCCTAACCAACCTTGTGGGTAACTCGATCAAATTTACTGAGCGCGGCAACATCGACATCTCGGTAGAGCTGAAAAGCAACAAAGAAGATCGTGTCGAGCTGCAATTTATGGTGCGAGATACCGGCATCGGCATCTCTGAACGCCAACAAGCCCAGTTATTCCAAGCCTTTAGTCAAGCTGATGCGAGCATCTCACGACGTTATGGCGGTACCGGCCTTGGCTTGGTCATCACCCAAAAACTGGTCGGTCAAATGGGTGGTGATATTAGTCTCACCAGTCGCCTGCACCAAGGCTCGACATTCTGGTTTACCGTTAAACTCAGCTCAACCGACATTCCAATGTTGGATCCTATCGACCCATCGGTGATCCACAACAAACGCTTGCTATTGGTTGAACCAAACATGCAAGCCGCTTCAGTGCTACAACAGACCCTGACTAACGAAGGTGTCATGGTTACCTACCGCTCGACACTACCAGAGCGCGTCGAGTCGTTCGATTACATCATAGTCTGTCTGCCAACCAATGAAGAAATACCGCTAACCGTGATTGAAGAGTGGATTGCGCGCTGCAAGCAGTCTACCTCCAATATCATTATTGGTACTGCCAGCACTCAATTGGCTCTGTCTGATTACTTGATGCAAACCCACCAAGTGCAGTGTTTGACTAAGCCTCTGTCACGCCGCAAGTTGCTGCAATCTTTGGTCGACAAACAACCTGCATTGCTGGCCCCTGCTGTGGAAGTCATTTCATCGGAAAAACGCAACCTCAATGTCATGGCAGTCGACGACAACCCTGCGAACCTGAAGCTGATTACAGCACTGCTCTCTGAGCGTGTCGAAACCGTAGTATCTTGCACAAGTGGTCAAGCGGCCGTGGAAAAAGCGCAAGAGCAGCACTTTGATATGGTGTTCATGGACATTCAAATGCCACAAATGGATGGCGTGACTGCGTGTAAGCTAATCAAAGAAACGCAGCAAAACGGCGCGACGCCAGTAGTGGCGGTGACTGCTCACGCAATGAGTGGCGAGCGCGACCGACTGCTTTCAGAAGGCATGGATGATTACCTAACCAAACCGATTGATGAAACCATGCTGCTGCAGGTTCTCAATAAATGGGTGCCCCTACGTCCATCCGAGCCGGAAGCGTGCTTAGACTTTGTTGCACCAAGCGATGTGGATCAACAAGCGGAAACACCGCCAGCCATTATCGTGGAAAAACCCATTTCACAAGTGATAGATTGGAATGCCGCGCTAAAACAGGCAGCCAACAAAGAAGATCTCGCCATCGATATGCTGCAGATGCTGGTCGATTTTATTCCGGAAGTGGCAGAGCTGGCCAATAACATCCTCGACAACGGCTTCGACGATGTGGAACAGGTGATCCATTTGATTCATAAACTGCATGGCAGCTGCTCATATTGTGGCGTGCCACGACTCAAATCTATCTGTGCCACCATCGAAAAAGCCCTGCGTGCCGGTGACAGCCTAGAGGACATTGAACCTGAGCTGTTTGAGCTGCAAGACGAAATGGACAAGGTACTGGAAACTTCAGAGCTGTATTTGAAAGGGGAACAAGATGCAGGGTCCTAGGTTCTGATACCTGAACGCGCTAGCTCTCTAATATAACCGTTGCGACAGCGTAATGTCGCTCGTCAGAGATAGAGAGGTGGTTAGACACCACCCCCATAGAAGCCGCAATTTGTGCGGCTTTTTTATTGAGCGTCAGAATGGGCTTGCCGTGCTCATCGTTGGACACTTCAAAATCATGAAAGGTCACGCCATGAGCAATACCGGTACCGAGCGCTTTAGAGGCGGCTTCTTTGACAGCAAAGCGCTTTGCAAGAAAGCGTCCCTGCTGTTTTAGGCTTTGGAACTGCATCAGTTCATTGTCGGTCAGGATACGCTTAGCAAACGCCTCACCTGTTCGTGATAACGCCTTTTCTACACGTTCGATTTCCGCAATGTCTGTCCCAAGTCCTAAGATTGCCACTAAGTCTCGCCTCTACTTGTTGTTTACCGTGCTCGGATTAACCGCGGCGCGCCGCTTCCATGACCGCTTTCATGTCAGCAACCGCTTTATGTAAGCCATCAAACACTGCGCGGCCAATAATCGAGTGACCGATGTTCAGCTCGTAGATCTCTGGCAATGCCGCGATAGGGCCAACGTTGTGGTAAGTCAGGCCGTGACCTGCGTTAACTGTGATACCAATGTCAGCCGCGTAGCTTGCGCCAGCCGCGATCTTCTTCAGTTCATCTTGTTGATCTTCTTCTGTTTCCGCGTCGGCATAATGACCAGTATGTAGCTCGATGAATGGCGCACCCGCCGCTTTAGACGCATCGATTTGCTCACGGTCAGCGTCGATAAACAGTGACACCTTGATGCCCGCTGCGGTTAGCTTCTCAGTTGCTGCTTTGATTTTCTCAAGTTGACCTTTCACGTCAAGGCCACCTTCAGTGGTAAGCTCTTCACGCTTCTCTGGTACCAGACACACGAACTCAGGCTTAGTTTTTAGCGCGATGTCGATCATCTCGTCAGTCACCGCCATTTCTAGGTTCATACGCGTTTGTAGCGTTTCACGTAGGATACGCACATCGCGGTCTAGGATGTGACGACGGTCTTCACGAAGGTGGATAGTGATGCCATCTGCGCCTGCACGCTCAGCAATCTCTGCCGCGTGTACTGGGTCTGGATACTTAGTACCGCGAGCATTACGTAGGGTCGCGATATGGTCAATATTGATACCTAAAAGGATAGAACTCATCGATGATTACTCCATGATCAGGACTGCTTCATTCGAAACAGTTCCCTGCTTTTTAATGGTTTTCCGCCAAGATACGGCTTTAATGCTATGCGTGTAAAGCGTTTTGCCGCTTGTAACTGTGTTTTACTCAGGAAACGTCGCTCACTGATGGCGATGAGCTCTTCACCTAAAAAGGTGAGATTGTCTCTACGCACACTTGCGATGAATCCTTTCTGCTCCCGATAACGATAAGTCATTGTCGGATCTATAGGTTCGCCCGTACCAGCACAGTGCAAGAAGTCTACACCGTATCCCATTGCAGAAAGGAGAGCGAGTTCAAAACGCCGCAACGCAGGTTCAGGATTGGTATTATGGGCAAGCTCTGTTAACGCTTGAAGATAGTCGTGAAATAAATCAGGAAATGCGATCTCACTCGCCAACACGCGCGCAATAAGTTCGTTAACGTACATCGCAGAATAGAGGTTCACACCGGATAAAGGCAGACCAAGACTGATGGCTTCCGCTTGCCTCAATGTTTTCATTGAGCCATTGCCGGACCACTTTAACAATAGTGGGGTGAAAGGCTGTAGAGCGCCTTTGAGATTCGAGCGCTTACTTCTAGCGCCTTTGGAAAGTAGCGTGACGCGACCATATTCCTCACTGAATACATCGAGTATTAAGCTCGATTCACTGTAAGGTCTTCGATGCAAAACAAAGCAGCGTTGCAATCCATCCATAGGTCATATTCTGTCTAAAAGGGATCAGAGCAGCTAGCGCTACTCTGATCTACGGTATTATTTGTTTTCGATATCGTCGATGTAGCCAAGAGAACGCAGTGCACGCTCATCATCAGCCCAACCTGATTTCACTTTTACCCAGGTCTCTAGATAGACTTTACGATCGAACAGCTCTTCCATATCAAGACGAGCCTCACGGCCGATGGTTTTGATCTTCTCGCCACCTTTACCGATCACCATCTTCTTCTGGCCACTGCGCTCTACTAAGATAAGCGCATTGATGTGGAAACCATCCGTATCCGGATTGTAATCGAAACGCTCAATCTCAACCGTCACCGAATAAGGCAGCTCATCACCGGTGAATCGCATCAACTTTTCACGCAGGATTTCAGACGCCATAAAACGTTGAGAACGGTCTGTGACGTACTCTTCTGGGAAGTGGTGTACTGCCTCAGGAAGGTGTTCGCGAACATGCTGACGAATCACGTCGATGTTTTTGCCGTGCTTAGCCGAAATCGGCACCACATCAACAAATTCCATCTTCTTGGTCATCTCCTGCATATGCAGCATCACGTCGTTGCGATCTTTCACGTTGTCTACCTTGTTGATGCACAAGATGACTGGGAAATTCGACTTACGAAGCTTGGTCAGCACCATCTCATCGTCGTCAGTCCACTGCGTACCATCCACAAGGAACAACACCAAGTTCACATCACTGAGCGAGCTGTTTGCCGCGCGGTTCATCAGACGGTTGATCGCACGTTTCTCTTCGATGTGCAGACCCGGAGTGTCTACATAGATCGCTTGATAGTCGCCTTCGGTGTCCACACCCATAATACGGTGGCGCGTGGTCTGCGGTTTACGCGAGGTGATCGAGATTTTCTGTCCTAGGATGCGGTTAAGCAGCGTCGATTTACCGACGTTAGGACGACCCACGATAGCCACAAAGCCACAGTGTTGCTCACCGGTGCTTTCATGAGTTGCTGCGCTTGTCGAGTCGCTCGTTGAAGCGAAGTACGCATCGAGATCGAACTCTTGATCAGAATTTGGTTTATCAGACATTGGTCAGTTTCTCTAAAGCCAGTTCCGCAGCCGCTTGTTCTGCCTTGCGGCGGCTGGTGCCTTTGCCGATAACAGGCTTATCCACACCTGCCACTTCACAGGAAACGGTAAACTCTTGGTTATGCGCTTCCCCTTTAATATTAGTCACTGTGTAGACAGGGAGTGGTTTTCTTCGACCTTGTAGAAACTCTTGCAGGCGAGTTTTTGGATCTTTCTGTGACACTCCAGGCTTGATCGCGTCAAGACGCGATTGGTACCAGCTGAGCACAATACCGCGAACCGTCTCGACATCGCTGTCGAGATAAATCGCACCAATGATCGCTTCAACCGCATCAGCCAAGATAGAGTCACGACGGAATCCGCCACTTTTCAGCTCACCTGGACCTAATTTTAAGTAATCTCCCAAGACGAATTCACGCCCTAGCTCAGCCAGAGTATTACCTCTCACTAAGGTGGCACGCATTCGACTCATGTCCCCTTCGTTTACCTTAGGAAAACGATGGTAAAGATCGTCAGCAATGACAAAACTTAAAATTGAATCGCCCAGAAATTCTAGTCGTTCGTTATGGTTGCCGTGGGCGCTGCGGTGAGTCAGCGCCAGCATCAGCAGCTCGCTATCATTGAACTGATAGCCGAGCTTTTTTTCTAAAAGTTTAATAGGAGAATTCATGCTCTCTCGTTCAGTCTATTCCACCGATGCGATTAAATCTGACACCGGTTGGGATCCATGTAGGCAGAATGCTGTCTGCACCACGTTCAAATTCAAAGCTAATCCAAATGCCAACCGCTTTACCCACTAGGTTGCCTTCTGGCACAAAACCCCAGTAACGGCTGTCGGCACTGTTGTCACGGTTATCGCCCATCACGAAGTATTGACCTTCTGGTACCACCCACTCGTTCACGCCATTGCGCGGCTGATATTGATCAACGCGGTCACGACGAAGTGGATTCACCAGCACTTGGTGGCCGACTTCTCCCAGCTTTTCATCCATTTGAATTAGCGGGATACCATTTTGGATAAATGGGCTGTCTTGGACATTCGACAGCTTAACTGGCTTACAGCGTGACTCGCCTGGACGTTGAATACAGATGTCCTTACGAGCGCTGTAACGAACCGTATCACCCGGCAAACCAACCACACGCTTAATGTAGTCAATATTTGGCTGCGGTGGGTATTTAAATACGACGATATCACCTCGCTCAGGTTTGCCCGTTTCAACCAACTGAGTACGCCATACTGGATCTTTAAGTCCATACGCGTATTTCTCAACGAGGATGAAGTCGCCAACCAGTAGCGTCGGCATCATAGAGCCTGATGGGATTTGGAATGGTTCATAAATAAATGAACGCAATACCAACACAAAGGCGATAACAGGAAAAATGGAAACACTATTCTCAACAAACCAAGATGGCTCGACCGCTTTGTTTGCTGTTTCTTCATCAATTTGATTTGCTTGCGCTTGGATGTCCGCCAGCTTCTGCTGACGCTGCTTTCTCAATACGAGCTTATCCATAACCCAAACGACACCAGTCACTAACGTCACGATGACGAGGATCAATGAGAAGGTATTAGCCATTCAATTCCCTTAATTTTCGTATCTTTAAAAATAACGAAAGTGAAAGCACTCAATGAGCACTTTCACTTCTGCTGTATTATGTCGCCACGTTAGGCAAAAGAATTAGTCTTTGCCTACGTGTAGAATCGCAAGGAACGCTTCTTGAGGCAGTTCAACGTTACCGATCTGCTTCATACGTTTCTTACCTTCTTTCTGTTTCTTCAACAGTTTCTTCTTACGGCTTACGTCACCACCGTAACATTTCGCGATTACGTTTTTACGTAACTGTTTCACAGTAGAACGCGCAATGATGTGGTTACCGATCGCAGCCTGAATCGCGATATCGAACATCTGGCGAGGGATGAACTCTTTCATCTTCTCAACCAACTGACGACCACGGCTCTGAGACTGATCTTTGTGAGTGATGATGGCCAGTGCGTCTACCGTATCACCGTTCAGCAGTACGTCCACACGCACCATGTTCGACGCTTCAAAGCGTTGGAAGTTGTAATCCAGTGATGCATAACCACGAGAAGTCGACTTCAGACGGTCGAAGAAGTCGAGTACTACTTCTGCCATCGGGATATCGTAAGTCACAGCCACTTGGTTGCCGTGATAAACCATGTCTACCTGAGTACCACGCTTCTCAACACAAAGCGTAATCACGTTACCTAGGTAATCCGATGGTACAAGGATATTACAACGTGCGATTGGCTCACGAATTTCTTCAATGTCGTTGGTTGCCGGCAGTTTCGCTGGGCTATCAACATAGTGAAGTGAACCGTCCGTTTTCTCTACTTCGTAGACTACCGTCGGCGCTGTCGTGATCAGGTCTAGGTCGTACTCACGCTCTAGACGCTCTTGGATAATCTCCATGTGAAGCATACCCAAGAAGCCACAACGGAAACCAAAACCCAGTGCAGCAGAGCTCTCTGGCTCATAGAACAGTGACGCATCGTTTAGGCTGAGTTTGCCTAGTGCATCACGGAAGTTTTCGTAATCATCAGACGATACAGGGAATAGACCCGCGTAGACCTGAGGTTTTACTTTTTGGAAGCCTGGCAGTGCAACTTCACAGCCATTCTTAGCGGTGGTCAGTGTATCACCCACTGGCGCGCCAAGGATGTCTTTGATACCACACACAACCCAACCTACTTCGCCGGTATTTAGCTCAGTCGTGTCAACTTGTTTTGGTGTGAAGATACCAAGGCGGTCTACACCCCAAACCTGACCGGTGCTCATTACTTTGATCTTGTCGTTCTTCTTCAGCACGCCGTTTTTAATACGTACTAGAGAAACAACACCGAGGTAGTTATCGAACCAAGAGTCGATGATTAGCGCTTGCAGTGGATCGTCTGGATTGCCTTCTGGTGCCGGGATCGCTTTTACGATCTCTTCAAGCACATCGTCAACACCTAGACCGGTCTTCGCAGAACAGCGAACCGCTTCCATCGCGTCGATACCAACGATCTCTTCGATCTCTTCAGCAACACGCTCTGGCTCTGCTGCTGGAAGGTCGATCTTGTTCAGAACTGGAACCACTTCAAGTTCCATTTCAATTGCGGTGTAGCAGTTCGCTAGTGTCTGAGCTTCAACACCCTGACCCGCATCAACCACCAGTAGCGCACCTTCACAAGCCGCCAGGGAACGTGATACTTCGTACGAGAAGTCAACGTGTCCTGGAGTATCGATAAAGTTTAGCTGATAGGTTTCCCCATCTTTCGCCGTGTAATCCAGAGTAACACTCTGAGCTTTAATAGTGATACCGCGCTCGCGCTCTAGATCCATCGAATCAAGAACCTGTGCCGCCATTTCACGGTCGCTTAAGCCGCCGCAAACTTGGATCAAACGGTCCGACAGCGTCGATTTACCGTGGTCAATGTGGGCGATAATAGAAAAGTTACGAATGTGCTTCATAGATTTGGTGTAGCTAAACTCTTAAACAATTAGGGAATGAAATAGCGGAAAAAACACGCATTTCAATTAAGTTGGCAGATTCTACCCAATTTCGTTGCGGTTCGCACCTTATTTAGGCAATGGACTGCCCGAGCACCCGCACCAATTCAACCTGTTGATGCGACGCCGCCTCCATTGGCGACACCCATTTCTTTGCGAGCCTGAAGCCCAAACAGGCAGAAACTGCTGAAAAACCAATCACCACCAGCTCACTACCGCCAAGCAATGGCGCGAGCCACAATTGGCCCACCATCGCTCCTAAAAACAGGAACAACAGAGGCAACAAATAGATCAATGCCGCCGATTGCAGCAGGCTTTTCTCTGGAAACGCGATTTCAACAATATCGCCAGGGTTGACGGTTTTGGAGGTCAGTAGATGCCAGCTCAGCTGTTTGTTACCGACCGCTTTGGTGACAATGCCGGTGCCACAACTGTTTTTTGATTGGCAAGAGCTGCAACTGGTTTGTTGGTCGCAGCTCAATTCAACTTGATAACGATGACCACGGTTAGTTACCGAGGTCACCGTCGCAAGAGCGGTCATCATGGGGTTACGCCTTCATCTGCTTGCTGTACTTTATTCAGTTTAACAGATTGTGCGATGCGCTGCGCAGTCGCAGGAGGAATGTCACCAACCACAGAGATCTGCTTATCACCGGTGACAATGCTATGCACAGTGCGACGTCCTTGACGGATCAGCTGACCTTTCATCGAATTACTATCACGATCCGATACGTAGACGGAGAAGCTAAATAAGCCATCAGTGTACATTTGGCTCTCTACCACATCTTCGGTGGCGATCATGCGATAGCGATTAAGATCTTTGGGATTGAAACCACTTGGCACCCAACCAACCTGCCAGAAGGTCTGTTCAATGTTGCCTTTCGGCAGCGACAGTACCGCAGGGAGCTGGACTTCATCGAGCGAGCTGAGCATGGTCGCAATGTGATCGTTGATGGTGTAAGAGATAACGCGATATTGCTCTAAGATCTCACCATCTCGATCAAGAAGATCCGCGCGCAGAGGCAATTTACTTTTTTCATCGACCCACAACACGTATGAGTAACGCAGCCCATCTTTAGGCACGACACGAAATACTTGCGCTGCCGCTCCCGCTTCTCTGGCACGGCCAACACGCACATAATCGTAATATTGGCTCAGCTTTGTGACATCGCTGTTAAGCAGTGGCATCAAAGGCGCGACCATTTTACCCGATTCGATAGTAAACGGATCGACACCAGGCTCGATGTAGCTGACCTCATTGCCACGGCGGATCACTTCGCGAACCGGTCCACTTAAATAGACCAAATGAGCCAACTGCTGATCTTCATGTCGCGCATGACGATACAACAAAGGCTCAATACTGTTCTTTTTGATAAGGATATAAGACAGTTCGTAGTTCAATTGCTGACTGGCGTCATTCATCTGATGCAACAAAGCCTCTACAGAAGATTGCTCTTCTGCAAAGGCCGAGTTAGCAAACAAACTGAACAGCAATAACGAACTGGTCAGAAGTTTTTTCATTCAATTACCGATTCTGTATCCGTAGTCAGAGACGCTTGATCGTCACTGTTTAAGCGCAGCTGTAGCTCGTAATCTTGCAATAGAGCATTAATGCGGCGGCGCTGCTCTTGTACATTGGCGCTTTCATTCTGGTTTGTTCTCGCGACTGAATCACGAGTCAAACTTACAGGCTCCGCGCTACCCGAAAATGGGATAGTTTGCAGCACTGGTAGCTGCTCAACTTCAGGTTGCGATGCATCTTGTCCAGAGAACTGCTGCACACCTAAAATAACGGCGAGCGATACACACGCGGCAATACCCACTTGGCCAAACTGAGTTAGCCATGCCGGTAGCTGACGTTTCGCTTGCGACGGTGTCGGTTGCGCCTCAATCGGTGTCACTGTCTCTTTGCTTACCGCTTGATGCGCTGGCTCATCATCGAGTGCCAGTGCGACGCTCTCAGCAATATTCCAATCTAGGCTTTGTGGTTCATCACCACGCATCACATCACCGATGAGGTGGTAGTTTTGCCAGGTTTGTTTGCTCTCCTGATCATTCTCCAGCGCTTCGATTAGCGCCTCATCGATCAGGTCTCCATCCATGAATGCTGAAAGCTTCTGTTTGTCAGCCATTATATTCACCATAGTTGTAACTAGTTTTAGCGTTGAAGAAGAGGCTTAATCTTCTTCTCTACCGCTTCACGAGCACGGAAGATACGCGAACGTACCGTTCCTACTGGGCAATCCATTACTTCTGCAATTTCTTCGTAGCTCAAGCCATCAAGCTCACGAAGGGTCATTGCAGTCTTTAAGTCTTCAGGTAACGCTTCAATTGCAGCGAAAACTGTTCGCTTCAATTCATTCGACAACGTTAAGTTCTCAGGGTTCGAAATTTCTTTCAAAGCGTTACCGGTTTCAAAAAATTCGGCATCTTCTGCGTCCACATCGCTGGCAGGTGGCCTACGGCTCTGTGCCACAATGTGATTCTTCGCGGTGTTCACTGCTATGCGATACAACCAAGTATAGAAAGCACTCTCGCCTCTAAACGTTGGGATCGCTCGATACGCTTTAATAAATGCTTCTTGGGCTATGTCCGCTACATCGCCCGAATTGCTCACGTATCGTGATATGAGATTGCAAACCTTGTTTTGATAGCGCAAAACCAATAGGTTAAATGCTTGTTTATCTCCACTTTGAACGCGCTCAATCAACACCTGATCGGTCGGCTGCTCGTTCATGCGAGCGTTCACTCCTATTCGTTATTACCCTTACCTTCTCAGATATGAGTATTAATTATGCATATTGTAGTCTTGACACCACCGCTAACATGAGCACTATTGTGACTCTATGCAAATTGGAAAGTTCCAAACTTTCTGCATTTTTTTGTTATTTATCATTCACAATGTGATTTGGCGTCAACTACAATGGGGCCAATTCTCTAGAATGGATTACTTAACGCCACAACACAACGAGTTTTTCAACCCGTTACGCATGGCGGTAATCCTCTTAGCAAGTGCCCTTCGCCAGCTGCGATACGCAGCTTCCTATCGTGCACTTTTAGCTGGGTAGAGTCTGCTAGCTCTACCATAGGTCAGGATTTTAATAGAATTATGAACACAAACCGAGAACATCTTTGTGATGTTTTAGTTATAGGAAGTGGCGCTGCTGGTCTTTCTCTTGCGCTGCGAGTTGCTGAGCGCGCTAAGGTTATTGTTTTAAGTAAAGGCCCGTTGAGTGAAGGGGCAACCTATTACGCTCAAGGCGGTATTGCCGCAGTTTTCGACGAAGCCGACAGCATCGAGTCACATGTTAACGACACCAATATTGCGGGTGCCGGGCTGTGTGAAGAAGACACCGTACAGTTTATTGCCGAGAACGCCAAGGAGTGCGTCCAGTGGCTTATCGATGGCGGTGTGCCCTTTGACCAAGTTGAAACCGAAAAGGACGAAGCGCCGCGTTATCACTTAACGCGCGAAGGCGGCCACAGTCATCGTCGTATTCTGCATGCGGCCGATGCGACGGGCATGGCGATGCAGACTACGCTTCAAGACAACGTGCTTAACCACCCAAACATCGAGATTTTTGAGCGCTACAACGCCTTAGATTTGATCACTGAAGACAAAGTGGGTGGCAGCAAAGACAAAGTGGTTGGTGCCTATATTTGGAACCGCAACAAAGAACACGTTGAAACCGTGCGTGCTAAGTTTGTCGTCCTTGCGACTGGTGGTGCATCAAAAGTGTATCAGTACACCTCTAACCCAGACGTGTCCTCTGGTGACGGCATTGCGATGGCATGGCGCTCTGGTTGCCGAGTCGCCAACCTGGAGTTTAACCAATTCCACCCGACGTGTTTGTTCCACCCAGACGCACGTAACTTCCTGCTGACAGAAGCGCTACGAGGTGAAGGGGCTTATCTAAAACGCCCTGACGGCACGCGCTTTATGCCCGATTTTGACGAGCGAGAAGAGCTGGCTCCACGTGATGTGGTCGCTCGCGCTATCGACTTTGAAATGAAGCGCTTGGGTGCCGATTGCATGTACCTTGACATCAGCCACAAGCCAGAAGAGTTTATTATTAAGCACTTCCCAACCATCCATATGCGCTTGCAAGATCTTGGCATCGACATGACTAAAGAGCCGATCCCTATCGTACCGGCTGCGCACTATACCTGTGGTGGCGTCATCGTTGATAAATCCGGTCGCACGGATCTAGAGCAGTTATATGCGATTGGTGAGGTGAGCTACACCGGTCTTCACGGTGCTAACCGCATGGCGTCGAACTCGCTACTTGAATGTGTGGTATACGCTTGGTCAGCGGCCAAAGACATCATGGAAAAATTCGACAGCGCGACGCACCCAGAGACATTACCAGCGTGGGATGAAAGCCAAGTCAGCTGCTCTGATGAAGAAGTCATCATCCAACATAACTGGCACGAGCTGCGTCTGTTTATGTGGGATTACATGGGGATTGTGCGTACCGATAAACGCCTAGAGCGTGCGCTACGCCGCATTCAATTGCTGCAACAAGAAACTCACGAATACTACAGCCACTTCAAGGTCTCTAATAACCTGCTGGAACTGCGTAACCTGCTGCAAGTAGCAGAGCTTATGGTTCGCTGTGCGATGCAACGTAAAGAGAGTCGCGGTCTACACTACACTCTCGATTACCCTGAGATGTTAGAGAATAGCGGCCCAACTATTTTGGAGCCGTAATCTGCCACAAAGCGGTCATTCGAATCAAAGCAGCCTACTCAGGCTGCTTTTTTATTGCCAGCCTTTTATGGCCACAACCAAGTGCCGGTAACTTCGCTCTGCCATACCCGCACGCCAAATAAGTCGCCAGCCATGTTGAGCGTCATAGAGAGCAATGACCCACCAAGCAAAAGCAAGATTAAACCGGACCTCATTCAATCTCTCATCATTGAGGTGCCATTTATCTTCTTTGCAGCGCAAACGCCCCGTTACGCAAGGTCGTAGCATTTCGTTAGAAGCGATCAAGCGCCATATCAAGGGCAAAACCACCAGGGGCAAAGGGGTAAATAGAAGGATCAGGCAAAGGATACATTTAACGAGGTTATCAATAATCAAAGGAAGGGAGGAGAAAGATAGGAGCAGGTCAAGATGAGGAACCTCGGCCTGCGCCATTATAAATTGATTAGCGAACTTTACTTAAATTGTGTGCCACGATTTTGTCGACCATGGACGCGTGACCTAGGTTTTCGCTGCGACCATGCCCCATGACCCAAGTAAACAGGTCTGGATCATCGCATTCCAGCAGCGATACGAAGTCACGCTGCTCTTGATCATTGAGAGTATCAAAGCACTCCTCAAAGAAAGGCATAATCACTACGTCGAGCTCCAACATACCTCTACGACATGCCCACTTGATGCGCGCTTTTTCTTCACTAGAGTACATTCTAATCTCCATCTACTACTCATTATGGGGCGAGTGTAACAAGCAAGTGAATACCCCACCACACCCTGTATCACACAAACTCAACTTTGCTCACAAGATTTCGTGCAACAAACCGCATTTCGCTTTTATAGCTCACTCAACGGTCCGTTTATACTACGCAGTTTAAGCTGACAAATGGCAGCGCCGCGATTAACATAACAACCATGTATAACAAAGAGATCACAACCTATGGAATGGCAACCTAGCATTCAAGCACTATCCCTCACCCCAGAGACAACGCTTCCCGCACTCATGTTGACGCCGCTCAACGCTTGGGGCGCGATTGAACTGACGGGTGACGACCGTAAGTCTTACCTTCAAGGTCAGGTGACCTGTGATGTGGTCTCACTGGAGGCGCAGCAATCCACGCTTGGCGCGCATTGCGATGCAAAAGGCAAAGCCTGGAGTGTGTTCCGCCTATTTCATACCAAGCAAGGCTACGCAATGTTTCAACCATTGTCGGCGATTGCCCAAGAGTTAGTTGAGCTAAAGAAGTACGCTATCTTCTCTAAAGTTGAATTTACTCAAAGCAGCAAAATGTGTATTGGTGTCATGGGAGAACAGGCTCAAGCATGGGTTGATGAACATTTTCCATCATCAGGTGACGTAAGGCAGCAAAACGCCAGCAGTGCCGTACGCATTGATGACCAGCGTTGGCTTGTACTGGCGAGTGACGAGCTTATTCACACCTTAGACGGCCAAGAACTGCAATGGGTACAGGAGTCCATCTGGACCAAGTTCGATATCGAGGCAGGGCTGCCAATCCTGACCGCTGAACTGCAAAACCAGCACATTCCTCAAGCCTTTAACCTACAAGCTTTGGATGGAATCAGCTTCAACAAGGGCTGCTACACTGGCCAAGAGACCGTTGCCAGAGCCAAATACCGTGGGATCAACAAGCGTATGCTTGCCACGTTAACCGGCTCACTCTCCGCAGCTATTACTGGCGATGATGAACTGACTATCGAGCGCTCAGTGGGTGATAACTGGCGTAAAGCGGGCGATGTACTCAGTACATTCCAATACGATGACCATACACTGATGGCTTCAATCATCATCAACAATAATCTTGATGATGACGTTGAGTTCCGTTTGGCCTCACAACCAGATAGCCGACTGTCATTGTCATTACCGCCTTATCCACTCGATAGCGAGTGAGTATTGGTGACAATGCCAAAGTCTGACATCTCTGAGCGCCAACGTGTTGAGTTAGAGACGCCAATCACCACGTACCTAAAGCAAAATGGCATCCCATTCAGGGTACTCATGCAATCTCGCGAAGCCGTATCGATTGAAGATACGGCTGCGTTGCGCGGTATTACTCCGAATATGATGGTCAAAACCATGGTATTGAGGGATATGGGAAACCGCTATGCGCTGGCCTGTTGCCCAGGCGATCGCCAGATCGACCCCAAGAAGGTACGCGCCGTATTGCAATCGAGGCGCATGACCTGTGTCGATAGCAGCGACATCGAAGCGCTTACTGGCTATAAAGTGGGGACGGTGACACCACTGTTACTCAAAACCCCTATGCCCATCGTATTTGACCATACATTGCAATCCACACCGATAATCACCATTAGCAGTGGTGAACGTATCGCTGGAATTGAGCTGGCGTTAAGCGATCTCTGTGCACAATGCGCTCCCACTTGGAGTGACATTATTCGCTAGCTTCCACACCACGGCCCCCTACTGAGAACCTAAAACCAGCGCTTCAAATGTAATATTTTGTCCACTCAGAACCACCAAATGTGAACTTAGTCGGATTTCACCATATACATCAATGAAAACTTATACATTTATTGAGCATAAATAGTCATTTCATGAAATTTAAGTTATGGTGGTTTTGTGTTCAAGTTAGCCGTTAAGGCTGAGTTGGATCACGCACTAGAGTGAATCTCTGCCTAGAGCAGTAACTCCACTTTTGTGTAATGCATCTGTGACATTTGGCCCGCTGTGCGGGCTTTTTTTTATCTTAATGTTTCCCAATCTCCACCACCCACACTCAGTCATGAATGTGTAAATTTGTGTGTCTGGCGACAACTTTTCTTGATTTATCCGGTCTACTAAAACGTAAGCAACTTAAAACCAATCGAAAACCAAGAATCGGGCGTACTTAATATTGTTAATTCTGAAAATCTAACAACTAGGCTATCAGAAACAGCATAGTAAAAAGAATGGAAGCCCCCACGATGAGCTTTTGTGCTAAGTATCACGTGGCATTGGCGATAAGTTGGAAGAAATGCAAAACGTAGCACAAAACAAAAAAGTGACGCTAACAAGAGGGCAATTAAGCCTCCTTAATCACACATTTTAGCTGGGGTTTTATCTATAATTCTCGAGCTAGGACAACGTTAGGTAACACTATAAGGAAGGTTAAATGAGACTGTTTAAGCGCTATACGCCAAGTATGATTGCTAAACACATAAGTCGATTGTTCAAGGGGAAAATCTACATTTATGGAATCGGCGGCTTTGAGTTCGATAACGGAAAACTGATCATCCCAGATCGTGCAGAACAGCGCCATTTCAAAGCGGTAAAAGAAGTAAACCAAGAAGTGATGAAGCTGAGGTGCGCGTACGCCTAACTGAAATTTTAGTCAAACTTGTCACTGCGTCTCATCCTCATTTGCTTTCACCTGCGCAGACAAGAATATCCACCACATTAAAAAGGACAGCCTAAGGCTGTCCTTTAATTTTTGCTCCGAAAAGACGATTTGGAACAATATTAGTCCTGAACTACCAGAGACTTAGCCAGCTCTGGAAGCCTGCCTCGCATCCCCAAAGCACGGCTCATGATCTCTTGTTTAGCTCCAGGCAACTGCCCTACTAAACTCATACCAATGCCTCGGATCAATTTCTTAGCCGGGTTGTCGCCTTCAAATAGATCTTTGAAGCCTTGCATCGCAGCAATCATTTTCGCCGCTTCCGCTTTGCGCCAGCGCTCATACTCTCGTAAATGACGCTTACGCCCCACATCTTTCCCTGCATGCCAAAGCTTCGTTAGCTCTTGAGCCAAACTCGCAGCATCAAGCAGCCCTAAGTTCACTCCCTGTCCCGCGAGAGGATGAATCGTATGTGCCGCATCCCCAACAAGCGCCACACGCTCAGTGACGAAATCACGTGCATAACGCATGGTAAGTGGAAATACTCGACGCTCAGATTGCACTTGGCATAGCCCTAATCGACTGTCAAATTCAGCCGTCAGCGCTTTATTAAACTCTTCATCAGACATCTTCGCCAATTTCTCGGCGCGTAACGGCTCGGTAGACCATACGATGGAACACAGATTGTCATCATTCATTGGCAAGAAAGCCAAAGGCCCTTGCGAGGTAAACACCTGGCGAGCTACCCGAGCATGATGGTCTGCCGTAGAGATATTCGCCACTAACGCGCTATGGCCGTAATCCCAATGGGTAAGCGGAATATCTTGTTGCTTACGAACCCAAGAATTAGCGCCATCGGCTCCGACAATTAACTTACTGGTAAACGATTGACCATTATCCAAAGTCGTCCACACCTCACTCTCACCAATCGCCATCGACTGACAACGGTGCGGCATAAATAGAGTGACATTGCTTTGTTGTTCAACTTGCTCCAGTAGCGCTAATTGAATCACCCGATTCTCTACAATGTGGCCCAAGTTGGGTTGTGACATTTGGCTGGCAGAAAACTCAATGCGGGCAAAACTGTCCTGCTCCCAAACCTCCATCGCCTGATACGGAGCATTGCGATGCTTTGCAATCGCCTCCCACGCACCGAGGTTTTTAAGGATCATTTCGCTGGCTCGGCTGAGAGCTGATACGCGAATATCGGGATCACCAGACAAATCTTTAGAGGGCGTAGTGCCCTCGACGATCGCAATTCGCAACCCAGTATCTTTAAGAGCACGCGCCAACGCGAGTCCCACCATTCCACCACCGACGATGGCGATATCAAAACTTTGCATCTTCGTATTACCTTTTCACCACACCCAAAGCACGATTAAACACTGGCGTCTTCAGCCGTGGGAAATTGTCCATCATTGCCAACCCAAGATTTCTCGCCATCCTAAGCGTTAATAAATCGTTGGAAAATACGTGCACCAAACCAGAGGTCATGGTTATAGTCAGCTCACGATCGGGCTGACGTTGTGCTTGAAACTTAGTTAGATTAGCGTATTCACCCACATCTTTGCGGTTTTCACGCAGCGAATCCACCAATGTCGCAATATCGCGAATCCCAAGGTTAAATCCTTGTCCTGCGATCGGGTGTAGCGTCTGCGCTGCATTCCCCACCGCCGCAATACGATGCGCAATAATTTGTGGTCGATATCTCAGTAGTAGCGGATAGCTAACCACCGAACCGACGCGGGTAAACCGCCCTAATCGCCAACCAAAGGCTTGCTGAAGAGCATCGAGAAACTCACTATCAGAGAGCGCCTGTACAGATTGCGCGCTCGTAGCTGGCATGCACCAAACGAGCGAGCTGCGTGATTGTGACATCGGCAATAAGGCAAGTGGGCCGTCTTCGGTAAATCGCTCAAACGCTCGGCCGTTTGGGGCTTCACTGGTCAACACATTGGCGATCACCGCGACTTGATTGAAGTCTTGAACCTGTTGCGCTAATCCCGTCGCATGACAAATTGCAGAATCGGCACCATCAGCCGCGATGACTAACTTTGCCTTCAACTGCAGCGTCTCTTCTTGCGAGGAACTGATATCGAGCGTGACGTCATCTTGATGCTGAGTCACTGCACTCACGGAACAGGGACAGTAAAGGTCGATTTGAGAACGCTCTGCGAGCTGCTGATTGAAACGCTTGCCAACTTCGGCCAGTTCAACAACGTACCCCATCGCCTCAAGACCTTCTTTCTCCGCATAGAAATCGGTCATTCCAGCATGGCCGCGGTCAGAAACATGAATGTGAGTGATTGGCGTGGCATGATCTTCTATGACATGCCACAGCCCGTACTCTTTAAGCAGTTCAACCGTTCCATGAGAAAGAGCAATTGAGCGGGCATCAAACCCGGGGTGAGCTGCATTGTCTTGTGCATATGACTCGACAACCGCAATGTTTAACGCATGATCAAAGCTGGAATCCAACGCCATGGCGAGCGTCGCGCCCGCCATCGCTCCACCAGCGATAACAACATCATACTTTTTGGGCACAGACTTTCTCCTTGTTCGCTAACCTGACCCGCACCTGGATTAGTGAATCGTTGGTGACTCAGCCGCTTTACTTGGTTTTACGCCAAACTCGGCATGAATAGTCAATACGCACGCTTTAACGTGTTCGATAACCTGCTCAAGTAATTGCGCTTGCTCTTCGAGATCATCATCTTCATCAATGCCCAATCTCGCGATCTCTTCTAAATCACCTAATGCCTCTTTGGTATCCGCCGACGCTTTCGCTAATGGCGCATTGATCAGGCCAAGACCGGAGATGAAGTGGTTTACCCACTCGCTCAAGCCATCTGCCTGTTCAAATAGACTCGCATCAACACCCTCACCAGGGATAAGTAGCGCTAATTCAAAGCTCTGCTCAGCCGTCAGTTCTTTGATCGACAAATCCAACAACGCTTTTGAACGCGTTAACAATGATTGAGGCCAACCTAGCCCATCATTGGTGTAGTCAAACAACAGAGGTTGCCAACTGTCATCTTTTAAACCTAACCCGCCACTTAACATGCCAACCAATAGGCCATGCAGTTCAGCAGGGGAAACGGCAAGGCCGGCTTGTTGTAGCTCTGTCGCTACCGCAATGTAATCGGGTAGTGTTGATTCACTCATAACGATTCTCGTTGTCTTGTAGCAGCCAGCTGTGTAATCAGTAGCGCTGCTTTTATTCGAATTGGATGTGCAATGCTACCACTTCCCACTCATGGCGGAAATGGTGTCCCGCCCGTTTCTGAATAGCTTTTGTGCGAATTGTCGATTTCGTGTGTGATTAGCCACGCATTTGGCACGGAGTCACCAGAAAAGCTTGAATCTTAATGTGGCTTTACCTATAGTTTCTCCCTCAACATTACCGCTATTGGTGATACTTAAAAGAGTTCTTGTCATTATGGAAAATCAAGCTGTCGAAGTGGAAATTTTGGGTAAACTGACTCGGGTAAATTGCCCCGCAGATCAGAAAGATACCCTTATTCAAGCGGCGAAAGATTTGGATAACCGATTGCAAGAGATGTCCCAAAGGACTAAAGTAACCAACGAGTTGAAACTGCTTACCATTGCGGCGCTTAACATGTCGTATGAGCTTAATACTCGCAGTAATGAGTCACTGCAAGAAGTGACACAAATAAACGAGCGCATGGAACAGCTCGCGGCATCGCTTGATGATGTCATCAGCAAAGTAAAGCAAGGACAGCAAGCCTAATTTTACCCTGGGGTGTGCGTCAGTGGATTTAAGTCCCTGAGCCGATAAGCAATACCAAAGGGTTAGTACTTGATAGCTATTGAGCAAGCTCGGCTCGTATCGAGAAGCCTACGGTTATCATTGCTGATCCGCCTTGAACCAGCTGGTTCAAGGGCCACAATCCTCAACGGCACTCTGGGGTATTCCTAATGTCACCATCGACTAGGCAGCAAATTCGAACCTTGATTCGAGGCCGCCGCCAATCTATACGCATAGATCAGCAAGCTCAGTACGCCCTCGCCTTGGTCGAACGCGCCAAGCAGCTACGCGAGCTCCGCGCTGGTCAAAAAGTTGCACTGTATCTGGCCACCGATGGTGAACTCGATACTCAGCCTCTGATTGAGTGGTGCTGGCAACAAGGAATCGAGACCTACCTTCCTGTTATCCATCCTTTTTCCAAAGGCCATCTCCTGTTCTTGCGCTACGCACACACCACTCCTCTGGTACACAATCAATATAAGATCCTTGAACCAAAGCTTGATACGCAGACGATATGCCCTGTCGCGGATCTGGATATCATCTTTACTCCGCTGGTTGCTTTCGATGACGATGGCCAACGCCTCGGAATGGGTGGCGGCTACTATGACCGAACCCTGGCACTGTTTGCCACTAATCAGGCTGGTCCAAAAGCCATTGGGCTGGCTCACGATTGTCAGCAAGTCGATCGGCTACCGATTGAGTCATGGGATATTCCACTTAGTACCATCATGACACCAAGCAAAATTTGGCGCTGGCAAAAATAGTCGCGAACAGAGCAATCGATTGCTGTTTTTTGCTGTTTTTCTTCATTTCGCCAACTTAACCGTCATTTTTTGCGTTTTTTGATATATAATTCGCCCGCATTTTGACCTTAATTCTAAACATTGGGATTTCACCATGACTCAAGACGAGATGAAGAAAGCCGCTGGTTGGGCAGCACTTAAGTATGTTGAGAAAGGCAGCATTGTTGGTGTAGGTACCGGCTCTACTGTTAACCACTTTATTGATGCGCTAGGCACAATCAAAGAAGACATCAAAGGTGCCGTTTCAAGCTCTATTGCTTCCACTGAGAAGCTAGAAGCACTTGGCATCGAAGTATTTGACTGTAACGATGTAGCAGCGCTTGATGTTTACGTTGACGGCGCAGATGAAATCAACGCAGCTCGCGACATGATCAAAGGCGGCGGTGCTGCATTAACTCGTGAGAAGATCGTAGCCGCTATCTCAGACAAATTTGTGTGTATCGTTGACGGCACCAAAGCAGTCGACGTTCTGGGCAAGTTCCCACTGCCTGTAGAAGTTATCCCAATGGCGCGTTCATACGTAGCACGTGAACTTGTCAAGCTTGGCGGCGACCCTGTGTACCGCGAAGGTGTTGTGACCGACAACGGCAACGTGATCCTAGATGTACACGGCATGCAAATCACTGATCCAAAATCGATGGAAGACAAAATCAACGCCCTAGCGGGTGTGGTGACTGTGGGTCTGTTCGCGCACCGCGGTGCCGACGTGATCATCACTGGTACGCCAGAAGGCGCAAAAATCGAAGATTAATGACACGTGCGTTCACACTATAACTGGCCTTATAACTGGCCGATATATTGAACGCGATTACGTCATTTGACTACAAACGGCACCCTTGGTGCCGTTTTTTCGTTTTCCTATAAGAAAATTATGCCTTATTCCGTAATTTTCTTACCCATCGTTAAACTTTTTTGTTACTTTATTGGTCACAAGACGCACAAGGAAAACGTTTGCCTCAAGCAGTTGGAAGCTCCCTCCCTGATATTCTCACTGTCAAATGTGCGCCGTTTTAGCCCAAATTTCCCATGTTAAGGATGAGTTCAATGGCCAAAGTTTCACTGGAAAAAGACAAGATTAAGATTCTTCTGCTGGAAGGTTTGCATCCATCTTCTGTAGAGGTTCTACAAGCTGCCGGTTACACCAATATCACTTACCACAAAGGCTCGCTACCAGAAGACGAGCTAATGGAAGCGGTAAAAGACGTTCACTTTATCGGTATTCGCTCCCGCACTAACCTGACAGACAAGGTGATCAACGCGGCAGAGAAACTTGTGGCGATTGGCTGTTTCTGTATCGGTACTAACCAAGTTAACCTTGAAGCTGCGGCTAAGCGCGGCGTGCCAGTCTTCAACGCACCATTCTCAAACACGCGAAGCGTGGCTGAGTTAGTCCTTGGTCAAATCCTATTGCTACTTCGTGGCATTCCAGAGAAGAATGCTCTTGCTCACCGTGGCATTTGGAAGAAGAGTGCGGACAACTCTTATGAAGCTCGTGGTAAGCGCCTTGGTATTATCGGTTACGGTCATATTGGTACTCAGCTGGGTATCATTGCTGAAAACTTGGGTATGCGTGTCTACTTCTACGATATCGAGAACAAGCTGTCTCTTGGTAATGCAACACAAGTACACACTATGACTGAGCTATTGAACAAGTGTGACGTCATCTCACTGCACGTTCCAGAAACCGCTGGCACAAAGAACATGATGGGTGCAGCAGAGTTCGAGCGCATGAAGCCAGGCTCAATCTTTATCAACGCGGCGCGTGGTACTGTGGTTGATATCCCAGCTCTTTGTGATGCTCTTGAAGGCGGTCACCTCGCTGGCGCGGCGATTGACGTGTTCCCTGAAGAGCCAAAAACCAACGCAGACCCGTTTGAGTCTCCACTAATGAAGTTCGACAACGTGATCCTTACGCCGCACGTAGGTGGTTCTACACAAGAAGCACAAGAGAACATTGGTGTTGAGGTTGCTGGTAAACTAGCGAAATACTCAGACAACGGCTCAACACTATCAAGCGTGAACTTCCCAGAAGTATCACTGCCAGAGCACACTGACTGCTCTCGCCTACTACACATTCACCAAAACCGCCCAGGTATCCTAACGCAAATCAACACGATTTTTGCAGAGGAAGGGATTAACATCGCAGGTCAGTACCTACAAACGTCCGCGGATATCGGTTATGTGGTCATTGATGTCGAGACAGCGCGTTCGGAAGAAGCGTTGGCGAAATTGAAGCAGATTGAAGGAACGTTGAGAGCGCGTATTCTTCACTAAAGATAGTGCTAGTCATCATTAATAAAACGCCCTGCAAATGCAGGGCGTTTTTTGTTAGTCATCGATACGATAAGTCACATCCACACGATCACGAATGGTAATCACCGAGTCTTGATAACTGTTCGACTCCGCCTGATTATCCATGGCCATCGCTCGCATTACTACTGGTTGGTTCCTTTGCTGAAGGTACTCAATACGCCACACTTTACCGAGCTGCTGATCAAACCCTTTCGCAAGTGACGACGCTTTACTCTGAGCGTCTTTGATCGCCGCCATACGAGCAGCTTCTTGATACTGGCCTTGATCTTTGACTTTCAGTTGAATGTTGTCGACCTGATTGATCCCCGACTCTAAGGCAAGATCCAGATAATTATTGAGCTTATCGAGATCCATCACTTGAACGGTCACTGTGCGTGAGGCGCGATAGCCAATCAGCTCAGGCTTACCTTTTTCTGGATAATGATACTGCGGTGATAGGTAAAGGTTTGAGCTTTGGATATCCGCTTTGTCGATACCATTCTTAGTTAAGCCATCAAGAAATTTGTCGACAACGGTATCCACTCCTTGCTTGGCTTGATCAGCATCCATCTGAGACTGAACCACGCGAACTGAAAACTCTGCCATATCCGGTTTGGCTTGGATTTCACCGTAGCCTGTTGTAGAAATGTGGGCAAATTCCGGCTGACTCGCAAACACTGGCGCCGCAAATAGACTGACGACCAAACTACCAACAACTAAAGACTGTTTCATGAAGACTCCTCGTCTTATTTTCTTATACTCAATATTAGGCATAAGTTTGAATTATAGGTTCCCGGACATTGAAAAGCTGACAGAACATTGACCAAACAATGTCTGTCATTACTGAGGCAAGAACTGCCTAGCATGGCCAATAATGGCATCCGACACTTCACTGAGCACACCACTTTCTAACTGCCAGTGATGCCAGTAGATTTGGTGTGATAGTAAGATATTGGGCGTCAATTCAATCAAGGCACCGGACTCGAGTTCATCTTGGATTTGCAGCTTAGGAATAAGGCAGTAAGCCACACCGGCGACCGCCAGTTTCACAAACGCTTCTGAGCTTCGCACGGTGTGTTTAAGTATGTTGCCGCGCATAATATTGAAGTGTTGACTCACAAACTTCTGATGCATCTTGTCGTGTTGGTCATAGGCAACGGCTGGCGCTTTCATTAAGGTTTCCCGGTTCACTCCTTGGCTGAAGTATCGTTTGATAAAACTTGGGCTTGCCACGCAAAGATAGTCAACGCGTCCTAAGTAATCGGCCACACAGCCAGGAATCGATTGCGGCTCTAGACTGATTGCGCCGACTACTTCTCCATTTTTCAGCTTTTCTATTGTTCGACCTTCATCATCAACAATAAGATCAAGCTCTACGCGCTTGGACTCGAGCAGTGGAAACAAACTCGGTAACAGCCAAGTCGCTAGACTATCTGCGTTCGTCGCGAGAGAAACCGATAGCGGCTTATCGCCAAGATCGGCAGCAAGCTCTGGCACCAACTCTTGTTCTAGCAAACGCACACGGCGATATAGCCCAAGCAACTTTTTCCCCACTGCGGTTGGACGTGGTGGCTGCTCACGAACCAATACCGGCTGCGCCAACCATTTTTCCAGTTGCTTCACGCGCTGAGATACGGCAGATTGAGAGATATACAAGTGCTCCGCCGCTTTATCGAAGCTTTTTTGCTCAACAATCGCATCCAGTGCCTCTATCCATTTGTAGTCTAATCCGCGCATCTTTTAACCTCTCAAAACAGCCATTAGCTAAGCTTATTTCTCATTAATATTATTAACTATCCTAATCATAATCGAATCGCTATTCTCTCGCTCTCTTTTATGCAGTTGTGAGGAAATTAAAGTGAATTTTTGGGTGCTTCTTCAAGGTTTCGGATTGGGCGCGACTATGATTATCCCAATTGGCGCTCAGAACGCTTATGTATTAAATCAGGGCATTAAACGCAATCATCACCTGACAACGGCGACGGTATGCAGCCTACTGGACATGACGTTCATCTCTCTGGGTATTTTTGGCGGTGGTGCGATCCTATCGCAGAATGAACTATTACTTACTGCTGTGACACTGGGTGGTATCGCCTTTTTAACCGGTTACGGCTTGTTGTCACTGCGCAGTGCATTTAAAGCACCAGCGGCAAAAGAGTCATCGGGTGAAGTGCTCGCACGCGGCAGACGAACCGTGGTTTTAGGTGCCCTTGCGGTTACCGTGCTAAACCCACACTTGTACCTCGATACCGTGGTGATTCTCGGCTCGATTGGTGGTCAGTTTGAAGGTAATGACCGAATTGCCTTTGCTATCGGTACGGTACTGGCTTCATTTGTTTGGTTCTATTCGCTCTCGATGGGCGCGGCAAAACTCGGCCCAACGCTATCAAAACCTAAAGTTAAGAAAGGTATCGACTTGGCGGTAGCGGCCATGATGTTTACTATTGCTCTACTACTTACCAAAGGGTTAATGGAGTAAACCTGAATGGATAGAACAGAGAGCATCTATCTTGCCAACCTTACGTTACTGGAGGCCTTATCGGTCTCCTTTTCGAAGTGGCAGCATGAGCCTATTCTGGACTTTGAAACAGATGTTCGTATAGCGAAAGAGCTTGGTTGGACAGGGCTGCATAGCAAGAGCTTGTTCTTGAAAAAGAAGGGCGGAGGGTTTGCTCTGTTCCTTACCGATAAAGACTCTAGGTTAGACAAGGCGCAGCTAAAACACGCGCTCGGAAAACGTACCTCTATCTGCAGCAATGAAGAAATGATTGAGCAGATAGGCTGCGTACCGGGGGCGGTATGCCCGATAGGACTCCCGGATGACATCACCATCGTTGTCGATAGCCGTTTGTTTGATGCCGAAGAGATCCTGTATACACCAGGCAAGCCTGAGTGGACATTTGGCATTGATGGCAGCACTCTCAAACGAGTGTTAGACAGCGTTGCAAATGAAGTGATTGAAATAGAAAAAGGAGAAGCCTAGCTTCTCCTTTTTTACATCCGATATTAAAGTCTGAGCGATCAGTCCACTTTGTTCAAATGCACATCCATTTGTGGAAATGGAATTTCAATACCTTCTGCATCGAGCGCTTCTTTGATCGCTTGTAGTGTATCAAAGTACACATCCCAGTACTGCTCCGTACGAACCCATGGACGAACCACAAAGTTCACAGAAGAATCAGCAAGCGCGACCACACCAACAGTGATACCCGGCTCTTTTAGAACACGCTCATCCGCTTCAAGCGTTTTACGAATCACTTCTTGGGTCTTCTTCAAATCCGCACCGTAAGAGACGCCAATCACATGGTCAATACGACGCGTCGCATGACGAGAGTAGTTAGTGATAGGTGAACCAATAACAGATGCGTTTGGTACCACAACCATTTTGTTATCAGGGGTCGTTAGAACAGTTTGGAAAATCTGAATAGAATCCACCGAGCCAGCAACACCACCAATTTCTACGTAATCGCCTGACTTGAATGGACGGAAGCCAACAATCAATACACCAGCAGCAAAGTTAGACAGTGAGCCTTGCAGCGCAAGACCGATAGCCAAACCCGCCGCACCAATCACTGCAACCACTGATGCGGTTTGCACACCAATACGGCTTAATGCTGCGATAAGCACGATAACAAACAAGGTGTAACGTACGATGCCGTGAATAAACTCGACAACGGCCTTATCCATTTTCTTCTTGTGCAGCAACTTAGCTACGCTGCCCGCAATCGCTTTAACCACGATGTTACCAATGAACAGGATAAGCAGTGCAGAAATGATATTCACACCGTACTGAAGCAGAAGATCGGAGTTATTCGTTAACCATTTTTCAGCATGTGACAGACTGTCTACAAGGGGAGTTTCAATATCAACAGACTCATTGGCCATATTGTGTACCTCTAGGATAATGATGAGCAAAGCGAGTCTTAGCTAATACCACTGACTTATTAGCAAAGGCGCGCAAAATCGTTTCAAGCATACCGGCAGAAAATACCAATACACAAAACATAACAAAAGGTTACGCAATCAACAGCAGTTGTGCCAGTTTTTTTAATCACATCACGTTATTTTCCATCAGGCATAAAAAAAGCCGCTCCAAAGAGCGACTTTTTTCATCTTACTATCAGTTAAATCTTATGCGATTTAATCTTATAGTACGTCGATAGCGTTTAGGTCAGCGAAAGCTTTCTCTAGACGAGCAACCATTGAAGATTGACCTGCACGTAGCCATACGCGTGGATCGTAGTACTTCTTGTTTGGCGCGTCTTCGCCAGTTGGGTTACCGATTTGACCTTGTAGGTAATCGTGGTTCTCAGCTTCGTAAGAACGAATACCATCCCAAGTTGCCCACTGTGTATCAGTATCGATGTTCATTTTGATAACACCGTAGCCGATAGACTCTTGGATTTCTGCTTCAGTAGAACCAGAACCACCGTGGAATACGAAGTTTAGAGCGTTAGGTGCGATACCGAACTTCTCTGCACAGTATGCTTGAGAGTCACGTAGGATAGTTGGAGTTAGAACAACGTTACCTGGCTTGTAAACACCGTGTACGTTACCGAAAGAAGCAGCGATAGTGAAACGTGGGCTAACAGCGTTTAGTTTCTCGTATGCGTATGCTACGTCTTCTGGAGAAGTGTAAAGCTCAGATGCGTCCATGTGAGAGTTATCTACGCCGTCTTCTTCACCACCAGTACAACCTAGTTCGATCTCTAGAGTCATACCCATTTTCGCCATGCGAGCTAGGTACTTAGCAGAGATTTCGATGTTCTCTTCTAGAGACTCTTCAGAAAGGTCGATCATGTGAGAAGAGAATAGTGGCTTACCAGTTTGAGCGAAGAACTCTTCACCCGCATCTAGAAGACCGTCGATCCATGGTAGAAGTTTCTTAGCCGCGTGGTCAGTGTGAAGAATTACTGGAACACCGTAAGATTCAGCAACTGCGTGAACGTATTTTGCACCAGCAACTGCACCTAGGATTTGCGCGCCTTGACCTTCAAGCTTAACGCCTTTACCAGCGAAGAAGCCAGCACCGCCGTTAGAGAACTGAACTACAACTGGAGCTTTAACTTTAGCTGCAGCTTCAAGAACACCGTTGATAGAGTCAGTGTTAACTACGTTAACTGCAGGAAGAGCGAAGTTGTTCTCTTTAGCAACTTCAAATACTTTCTGAACGTCATCGCCAGAGATAACACCTGGTTTTACGAAGTCGAAGATCTTAGACATGGAATAAGTCCTATTTTCTGTCGTTTTAAATAAAAATTGGCAATCGTTTGCTCACAATGGGCGGCATTGTATCAAAGTTAACCAGCCATTGCAGCATAGATAAAAGCGGACTCATTAGCCCGCTTTATAAAAAGATAATTATGCTTTAGCACGCTCTTCAAGCATTGCTACTGCTGGTAGTACTTTACCTTCAACAAACTCAAGGAATGCACCGCCACCTGTAGAGATGTAAGAAACGTCAGCTTTGATACCGAACTTGTCGATAGCTGCTAGCGTGTCACCACCACCTGCTACAGAGAAACCTTCAGATTCAGCGATCGCTTTAGAAATGCCTTCTGTACCCGCTTCGAAGTTCTTGAATTCGAATACGCCAACAGGGCCGTTCCATAGGATAGTTTTAGCATCTTTTAGGATTTTCGCTAGTTCAGCTGTTGAGTCTGGACCTAGGTCGAAAATCATGTCGTCGTCTTGAACTTCAGATACGTGCTTGATTTCCGCTTCTGCGTTCTCGTCGAATGCTTTTGCACATGCAACGTCAGTCGCCACTGGAATTGCACACTCGTCCATTAGCTTCTTAGCTGTGTCGACTAGGTCTGCTTCGTATAGAGACTTACCTACGTTGTGGCCAGCAGCTGCAATGAACGTGTTCGCGATACCACCACCAACAACAAGTTGGTCAGCGATTTTAGATAGCGACTCAAGAACCGTTAGCTTAGTAGAAACTTTAGAACCACCCACGATAGCAACCATTGGACGAGCAGGCTTGTCCATTGCTTTGCCTAGTGCGTCTAGTTCGTTAGCTAGTAGAGGACCAGCACAAGCTACAGGTGCGTTCATGCCAACGCCGTGAGTAGACGCTTGTGCACGGTGAGCAGTACCGAATGCATCCATTACGAAGATGTCACACAGTGCAGCGTATTTCTTAGATAGCTCTTCTTCGTTCTTCTTCTCGCCTTTGTTAAAGCGAACGTTTTCAAGAACAACAAGCTCACCTGTATTTAGCTCAAGACCGTCTAGGTAATCTTTAGCAAGCTTAACTTCACACTCAAGTGCGTCGTTTAGGTAGTTAACAACAGGTTGTAGAGAGAACTCTTCTGCGTACTCGCCTTCAGTAGGACGACCTAGGTGAGACGTAACCATAACTTTAGCGCCAGCTTCTAGGCAGTGCTTGATGGTTGGTAGAGACGCAAGGATACGAGCGTCAGATGTTACTTTACCGTCTTTTACTGGTACGTTCAGATCAGCACGGATAAATACGCGTTTACCTGCTAGATCCAGGTCAGTCATCTTGATTACAGACATGTTTAGTCCTCTCAACTAAAAAATAAATAAAGTTTTTGAAACCCGGCTTCTTGCCAAGTTTTAGAATTCATCAACTGGTTACTTATATTGGGCTCATGAATATTAATTTCAACCTTCAAAATTAATATTTTCCCCAAGAGCGCCCTTGATACTACTGAGACGCTTGCATTGCTAACGCGGTGTCTAACATGCGGTTAGCAAAGCCCCACTCGTTGTCACACCACACCAACATTTTGACCAGACGACCATCACTCACTCGAGTCTGTGTCCCATCAACAATGGCGCTATGTGGGTCGTGGTTAAAGTCCACGGAAACCAGCGGTGCTTCAGTATAGTCAACAATGCCGTCTAATGTACACCGAGAAGCGTTAATAATGACTTGATTTACGTCATTAACTTTCACATTCGTATTTATAGTTACACTAAGATCCATAGCGGTGACGTTAATTGTTGGCACTCTTACAGAAATTGCTTCAAATTTGTTAGAAAATTTCGGAAAGATGCGTTCGATGCCTTTGTGAAGTTTCGTATCCACCGGAATGATAGATAGACTGGCTGAGCGAGTACGTCGTAGATCGCCATGATAGGCATCGATAACTTGTTGATCATTCATTGAAGAGTGAATGCTGGTGATAGTCCCAGAGTCGATACCAAAGGCTTCATCTAACGCTTGGATAACTGGCACGATGCAGTTTGTGGTGCAAGAACCGTTGGAGACAATGGTGTGATCTTTGGTCAGAGTATGGTGGTTAACACCGTAAATAATGGTGTTATCAAGATCATTACTACCAGGATGAGAAAACAGCACCTTTTTAGCGCCAGCTTCTATATGTTTCTCGCCATCTGCGCGGCTACCAAACACACCAGTACAGTCTAAGACAATATCGACTTCTAGATTCTTCCAAGGCAATAGACTGATGTCTTCAAGATGCAAAATACGAATGGTGTCGAACTGACCATCTTTGTGAGTCAGATAGAGATGCTCTTGGTCGTGGGTGACCTTTTTATCAAAACGACCATGACTGGTATCGTATTGAAGCAAATGAGCCATCGCTTCAGGTTGCGCAAGTTCGTTCACGGCGACGACTTTGATTTGATCGTTCTTCTCGCTTTCGTATAGCGCTCTGAGTACATTCCGTCCAATGCGTCCAAAGCCATTAATTGCCACTCTTAGCATCGCATTACGCCTTTTTGTTCACGTGATAAAGGCTTGCATGGTAACCGATCGACCGTCATTTCGCATTACGTGATTAGCAATTTGATTGCGCTATTTATCACCAATAGTTGCGATGCACCTCTCTAAAGCGCTCACTCTTCTTATCTATACCCCTGTTACACTCATACAAGAGTCATGATCTTGTGTCTTTTAACCACACAGTTTTTAACGCACAGGAGATGTTCTCTATGACAAGCTCAACCTACTGCCAAACTTGCAACAAATCCACCACTCACAAAGAGATGCTGGTACGCAAGCCAAGCAGTTACGATACCGACCCATCCTTAATGGGCAAGATTAAGCTGTTTGCGCATACGTTTATTAATGGCGGCCATTACTACGATATGGATCGCTACATAACCTGCCAAGACTGTGGCAAACGCACACTTGATAACAAGGGCAAAGAGTTTGAATAGCCACAAAAAAACCGAGCACTAGGCTCGGTTTTTCATTTCAAGAGAAGGTGCTTATGCAAGCAGCTCTTTTGCTGTGTTCACAACGTTTTCCGTTGTGAAACCAAACATCTTGAATAGCTCGCCTGCCGGTGCAGACTCACCAAATGTCGTCATACCGATGATCTTGCCACCGAAGCCAACATACTTGTACCAGTAATCGGCAATACCCGCTTCAACCGCGATACGCTTAGTTACTGCCGCTGGAAGAACCGCTTCACGGTATGCTTCATCTTGCGCGTCAAAGACGTCAGTTGAAGGAAGCGATACGACGCGTACCTTCTTGCCTTCAGCCGTCAGTTCAGCGTAAGCGTTTGTTGCTAGCTCAACCTCAGAACCTGTCGCGATAAGGATCAGCTCTGGCGTGCCTTCGCAATCTTTCAGGATGTAACCACCTTTAGCAACGTTTGCTAGCTGCTCAGCGTCACGATCTTGCTGTGTTAGGTTTTGACGAGAGAAGATCAGCGATGTTGGGCCATCTTTACGCTCAATCGCGTATTTCCAAGCCACTGCAGACTCAACCTGGTCACATGGGCGCCATGTGCTCATATTTGGCGTTACGCGTAGTGATGCGATTTGCTCAACTGGTTGGTGCGTTGGACCATCTTCACCCAGACCGATAGAGTCGTGCGTGTAAACTTGGATGTTTTGCACTTTCATCAGTGCCGCCATGCGCATTGCGTTACGAGCGTATTCCATGAACATTAGGAATGTTGCACCGTAAGGAACGAAACCACCGTGTAGCGCGATACCGTTGATGATCGCCGTCATACCAAACTCACGTACACCGTAGTGGATGTAGTTGCCAGACGCATCGTCAGCCGTTAGCGACTGAGAACCAGACCACATGGTTAGGTTTGATGGTGCTAGGTCAGCAGAGCCGCCCATGAACTCAGGAAGCATCTTACCGAACGCTTCTAGAGCGTTTTGAGACGCTTTACGTGATGCAATGTTTGCTGGGTTCGCTTGAAGGTCAGCAATGATCTTGCTTGCTTCTTGTTCCCACTGAGCAGGAAGCTCACCGTTTACACGACGTTTAAACTCAGCCGCAAGCTCTGGGTAAGCCGCTTCATAAGCTGCTAGCTTCTCGTTCCAAGCTGCTTCTTTTGCGCTACCCGCTTCGTTTGCATCCCACTCAGCTTTGATGTCCGCTGGGATTTCGAATGGACCGTGTTCCCAACCTAGGAATTCGCGTGCTGCTGCAATTTCGTCGTGACCTAGTGGTGCACCGTGACAGTCGTGAGAGCCCGCTTTGTTTGGTGAACCAAAACCGATGATGGTTTTAGTACAGATAAGTGTTGGACGTGGATCCGCTTTTGCCGCTTCAATCGCTGCATTGATCGCGTCAGCATCGTGACCGTCTACTGCAGGGATTACGTGCCAGCCGTACGCTTCAAAGCGTTTAGGCGTATCATCAGAGAACCAGCCTTCCACTTCGCCATCAATAGAGATGCCGTTGTCATCCCAGAAAGCGATCAGCTTACCAAGACCTAGAGTACCCGCTAGTGAACACGCTTCGTGAGAGATACCTTCCATCAGACAGCCATCACCCATGAAGACATAAGTGAAGTGGTCAACGATGTCGTGACCTTCTTTGTTGAATTGCGCTGCAAGAGATTTCTCAGCAATCGCCATACCAACCGCGTTAGTGATGCCTTGGCCTAGAGGGCCAGTCGTCGTCTCGATACCTGGTGCGTAGCCGTACTCTGGGTGACCAGGCGTTTTTGAGTGCAGTTGACGGAAGTTTTTAAGATCGTCAATTGACAGCTCGTAGCCGCTGAGGTGAAGCAGAGAGTAAATCAGCATAGAGCCGTGGCCGTTAGACAGAACAAAACGGTCGCGGTCAGCCCACTCTGGGTTTGACGGGTTGTGATTTAGGTGAGAACGCCAAAGAACTTCAGCGATATCTGCCATACCCATAGGTGCACCTGGGTGACCTGAGTTAGCTTGTTGAACACCATCCATGCTTAGCGCGCGGATTGCATTAGCGAGTTGTTTACGAGAAGACATGTCTGCTCCTGAGTGCATTAAGCGAATTCCAAGTTTTTCATAGACTGATTGAATAATCAGCGGCCGCTATTGTCGCAAAGCGATATAGTCTCTGCAAACGATTTACCGTCATTTTTTGGCATTTTCGCCGAATAATGTCGGCTGAATATGGCTCGCAGCGTTTAAAACAGGCAAACGTTTGGCTATATGTTAAAAGCAAAAATCGCTTGCTAATCGAACATTGATGACTAGAATAGACGTCTAGATGTAGATACACCTACTATATATCATTGAATTTATTACAAGTGAGTAATTAGACACTCGCTTAAAAACAGTAATTGGAGCTCTCATGGCTAAGCACCTGTTTACTTCTGAGTCAGTATCAGAAGGCCATCCAGATAAAATCGCAGACCAAATCTCTGACGCGGTTCTTGATGCAATCCTAGAACAAGATCCAAAAGCACGTGTTGCTTGTGAAACTTACGTTAAGACTGGCATGGTGATGGTGGGTGGTGAGATCACCACTTCAGCATGGGTAGACATCGAAGAGCTAACTCGTGAAACCGTTCGCGAAATCGGCTACGTGCACTCTGATATGGGTTTTGATGCGGACTCTTGTGCCGTTCTAAACACCATCGGTAAGCAGTCTCCAGATATCAACCAAGGTGTTGATAAAGCGGATCCTAAAGAGCAAGGCGCAGGCGACCAAGGCATCATGTTCGGTTACGCAACGAACGAAACTGACATCCTAATGCCAGCACCTATTACTTACTCTCACCGCCTTGTTCAAAAGCAAGCAGAAGTACGTAAAAACGGCACTCTACCTTGGCTACGTCCAGACGCTAAGTCTCAGGTAACGTTCCAATACGACCAAGGTAAGATCGTGGGTATCGATGCGGTTGTTCTTTCAACTCAGCACTGTGATTCAATCTCAACACCTGATCTGCGTGAAGCGGTAATGGAAGAGATCATCAAGCCAGTACTACCATCTGAGTGGATCAACAAAGAAACCAACTTCTTCATCAACCCAACCGGTCGTTTCGTAATCGGCGGTCCTATGGGTGACTGTGGTCTAACAGGTCGTAAGATCATCGTTGATACCTACGGCGGTGCAGCTCGTCACGGTGGCGGTGCATTCTCTGGTAAAGATCCATCAAAAGTTGACCGTTCTGCAGCATACGCAGCACGTTATGTAGCGAAGAACATCGTAGCGGCTGGTATGGCTGACCGTTGTGAGATCCAACTGTCTTACGCAATCGGTGTTGCGGATCCAACGTCTATCATGGTTGAGACATTTGGTACTGAAAAAGTTTCTCACGACATCATCGTAGAAGCGGTTCGTCAAAACTTCGACCTACGTCCATACGGTCTACAAGAGATGCTAAACCTGCTTCAGCCTATCTACAAAAAGACAGCAGCATACGGCCACTTCGGTCGCGAAGAATTCCCTTGGGAAGCGACAGATAAAGCAGCAATCCTACGTGAGTTTGCTGGTCTGTAATTACTCTTAGCCTGAGTTTTTACTCCAAAAAAGCCCTCAAAATTTTTTGAGGGCTTTTTTATTTTTTTAATCCTGTCTTTTCAAACACTTTGTTGCAAAAGTGTTAATTTCTTATCTTGTAGCTTGTATTTAATACCCTTCTGAAAATTGTGTTTTTCCCTAACACGGTCAATAGTTAGACAAAAGTGCCCTTGCGAATAGACCACTTTAAGAGTTTGTTCGTATGCAAAATAGAGCACTTAAGAGGGGAAGACGCTAACAACGGAAAATGGCTAGACACTACAGAAATAACTGTAAGTCTCACGCCCGACGTGTCCGTTAAAATTAGCGCCATGCCCTGAGAAAAACGAAGGCCAGTTTGTCAATCAGGGAGGACATATGCCTCGAACTGTTAATTCTGATGACTTCCAGAAGAAACATGAAGTCAGGGATCAAGATTACGCTAAAACCATTCCATGCAATCAACTCAGTGTGTCTGCGCCATTCCATTGGCTGGCGCTCGGGTTGCACGACCTCATTCGTATGCCAATCATCAGCGCGTTCTACGGGCTGTGTTTCACCGCTGCTGCCGTCGCTATCGTACTGTTAGTGCAGTGGCAGGGAACACACCTCGTCATAATGCCGAGTCTTGTGGTGTACATGTTGATCGGTCCGTTTCTCGCATTAGGACTTTATGACGCCGCATGGGAAAGAGAAAAAGGACATAAACCCAGCCTGTTCCACTCCATGAAGGCCATCGGGCGCAACTCCACTTCTCAATGGGCGTTTGCGGTACTTCTGGCCGTCGCGATGATCTTTTGGATGCGTATTGCTGCGCTGCTGCACGCACTCTACCCCTCAGTACAAGGTGCGCCGCTCACCGAGTTTGCTCCGTTCTTGATCACTGGTAGTGTGGTTGGTGCCGTTATTGCAGCGGTCATATTCTCCATCTCAGCGTTCTCTATTCCACTTATGATGGAACGTCGAGTCGACATTATGACCGCGGTATTCACTAGCTTTAACGCGGTGAAATCTAACGTACCAGCCATGATCGTTTGGGCACTGATCATCTGTGGCGGTATCTTGATCGGTTTTGCCACCTACGGCATAGGAATGATCGTGACGATGCCGATCCTTGGTTACGGCACATGGCACGCCTATCACGAGACCATCAAAAAGAAACACCACGTGTAACACGTTGGCATATTCAGCCAACCTCAGTAAAATGGCGCCCTATTTGGGCGCTTTTTTATTGTAGGTTATACCCCGTGGATGCTTCGCTTTCTGAGCAACTTCATTATCAAGCTATCAAGACGCTGTCTCGCTGCATAGAGCAAGCTCGTCAGTACTTTGAACGCAACTTCCCAGTCCCAGCCCTCAACTATCAGTTGCGTGGTAAGGCTGCGGGTAAAGCCTACCTGCAATCCTGGGAAATACGCCTCAATCCCGTTCTGTTTGTCGAAAACCAGCAAGACTTTATCGACGAAGTGATCCCTCATGAGGTTGCCCACTTGATCACTTATGCGCTATTTGGACGTGTGCGCCCACACGGCAAAGAGTGGCAGATGGTGATGAGCCAGGTATTTGGCATCGCGCCGAAAACCACGCACTCTTTGAATGTAAGCTCAGTACAAGGACGAACCTACGAGTATCGCTGTCAATGTGACACTTTTGCCGTCACGATTCGTCGCCATAATAAGGTGTTGCGCCAACAAGCCAGCTATCGCTGCCGGAAGTGCGGTGACACGATTGAATTCACTGGCAAGCAGCTGAGCTAATTACATGATCTAACTATCAATAGCTAAGGTCTTTTTTGCGAGTTACACTAGGTTATCTCAACCTTTTATAGACCTCACTATGATACGCCAGCTTTTCGTTTCGGCCTTCTTGTTGGCCGCCGCCCTCCCTATTGTCGCCCACAGTGCGCCGCCAAGTAGCTTTAGCAAAGCAAAAAAAGAAGCCGTCAAGATCTACGCTGATCACCCAATCAGTTTTTACTGTGGCTGTGATATTCAATGGCAAGGTAAAAAAGGCATACCCGATCTGTCAGCTTGTGGCTATCAAGTTCGCAAACAACAAAAGCGAGCCAGTCGTATCGAATGGGAGCATGTGGTACCGGCTTGGCAATTTGGCCACCAGCGACAGTGCTGGCAAGAAGGCGGACGCAAAAATTGCACCCGAAATGACAAGCAATTCAAACTCATGGAAGCCGACCTGCACAACCTAACGCCAGCGATCGGTGAAGTGAACGGTGACCGTTCCAACTACAACTTTTCACAATGGAATGGTATGGATGGGGTCAGCTATGGCCGCTGCGAGATGCAAGTCAACTTCAAGCAACGTAAAGTGATGCCCCCCGATCGCGCCCGTGGCTCAATTGCTCGTACCTACCTTTATATGAGCCAGCAATATGGCTTTAAGCTGTCGAAACAGCAGACGCAACTGATGAATGCCTGGAACAAAACCTACCCCGTTGATGCGTGGGAATGTACGCGAAACGAACGTATCAAGCGCATTCAAGGCAATGATAATCCGTTCGTGGCACAGGCATGTAAAAATCCCAGTTAATTCCTAAGCCAAGCCCTTGTAATTTCGAGGGCTGGCATCCATCTTATACCTCAATACTGTTTGTTGTTTGGAAATTGTTATGCGTATACCTCGACTCTATCACCCTGAAACGATTCAATCTTTGGGCACACTTGCGCTCAGTGATGATGCCGCAGGGCACATTGGCCGGGTATTACGCATGAAAGAAGGTCAAGAAGTACTGCTGTTTGACGGCAGTGGTCATGAGTTTCCAGCCACCATCACCAGCGTCGGCAAGAAAAACGTCGATGTAGAGATCCGCGAAAAAATCGCTGCCAGTATCGAGTCACCGCTCGACTTGCACCTCGGCCAAGTGATTTCTCGTGGCGACAAGATGGAATTCACCATTCAGAAATCGGTCGAACTGGGCGTCAACACCATCACGCCGCTTATCTCAGAACGTTGCGGTGTAAAACTCGATGCCAAACGTTTCGAGAAGAAGCTGCAGCAGTGGCAAAAAATCGCAATCAGTGCCTGTGAGCAGTGTGGTCGTAACACGATTCCAGTCATCCGTCCGATCATGTCACTTGAAGAGTGGTGTGCCGAACCATCTGATGCGCTCAAACTCAACCTTCACCCAAGAGCCAAATACTCAATTAATACCTTGCCAGAGCCAGTGCAAAAGGTTCGTCTACTTATCGGCCCTGAAGGCGGTTTGTCAGCGCAAGAGATTGAAATGACGGAACAATATCAATTCGAAGAAACCCTGCTTGGTCCTCGTGTACTTAGAACAGAAACAGCCGCGCTTACGGCGATCACGGCACTTCAAGTACGCTTTGGCGATTTAGGTTAACGGGAGAAAAAAATGCTTAAACTCGGTATCGTGATGGATCCTATTTCATCCATCAACATCAAGAAAGACTCTAGCTTTGCAATGATGCTCGAAGCACAGCGTCGTGGTTATGAAATCCACTACATGGAAATGAATGACCTGCACCTAGATCAAGGCACTGCCGTTGCCGACACAAAAGTCGTGAAACTCAAAGAAGATCCAAACGGCTGGTACGAATTTACCTCAGAGCAAACCATTGAGCTGTCTGAGCTTGACGCTGTTCTGATGCGTAAAGATCCTCCGTTCGACACCGAATACATCTACGCGACCTACATCCTAGAGCGTGCAGAAGAGAAAGGGACACTCATCGTTAACAAGCCTCAGAGCCTGCGTGACTGTAACGAAAAGCTATTCACTGCGTGGTTCCCAGAACTGACACCCACGACTATTGTGACGCGCAAAGCCGAGAAGATTAAGCAGTTCCGTGACCAACATGGTGATGTGATCCTAAAACCACTCGATGGTATGGGAGGCGCATCCATTTTCCGTGTTAAGCAAGATGATCCAAACGTATCTGTAATCATCGAAACGCTGACCAATCACGGCCAAAACTATGCGATGGCACAAACGTTCGTTCCTGATATCAGTAACGGTGACAAGCGTATTCTTGTCGTCGATGGCGAACCAATGCCGTACTGTCTAGCTCGTATTCCAGCTAAGGGGGAAACCCGTGGTAACTTAGCAGCTGGCGGCCGCGGTGAAGCACGTCCCTTAAGTGAGACAGACAAGCAAATAGCTGAGGCTGTGGCTCCCACTTTGAAAGAGAAAGGCTTAATCTTTGTAGGACTGGATGTTATTGGTGACAAACTAACAGAAATCAACGTGACCAGCCCAACGTGTATTCGTGAAATCGAAGCCGCCTTTGACATCTCTATTACCGGCAAGCTAATGGACGCTATCGAGCGTCGTTTAGGCAAGTAGCCAATAGTAGATAGGGAGAAACGGGTATGAACTTAGCCAATCACTTTCTCGTTGCCATGCCAGGGATGAAAGATCCCTACTTTCAGCGCAGCGTGATTTACGTGTGTGAGCACAACGAAGAGGGCGCCATGGGTATCATGATCAGCACCCCAATCGATGTCACCGTAGCTAACATGCTTAAGCAAGTACAAGTTGAGCTCCCTATTGCTTCGCAAACAACACATAGCAAAAGTCTCGACGAGCCCGTTTTAAATGGTGGGCCGGTGTCTGAAGATCGCGGTTTTATCTTGCATAACCCAAAAGACAAATATCAATCGAGTATTCAGATCACCGATCGGCTCTCGGTTACGACCTCAAAAGATATTTTGGCGGTTTTGGGGACCGATGCCCAGCCAGATAACTATATCGTCGCCTTAGGTTACTCCGGTTGGAGTGCTGGGCAGCTGGAAACCGAACTGGCGGAAAACTCTTGGCTTACCATAGAAGCAGACCCAAGCGTCATCTTTGACACTCCGGTGGAAGAGCGTTGGAGCAGTGCGGTAGGTATGTTAGGGTTTGACATCGCACAGCTCTCGGCGGATGTCGGTCACGCTTAGACCACAATCCGTGCCGCCAGCCCGTTTCTTTGCACAAACATAGCCTTCACAAATAGAGAACTTATGACATCCAGAACCATCGTTGCTTTCGATTACGGAACTAAGAGTATTGGTAGTGCTATAGGCCAAGAGGTCACTGGCACAGCAAGTCCACTAAAAGCCTTCAAGGCCAAAGACGGTATCCCCAACTGGGATGACATCGAAGCCACATTAAAAGAATGGCAACCCGATCTCATTGTTGTAGGTCTGCCAACGGATGTGCGTGGCAAAGCGCTTGATGAAATCACCGCTCGTGCCAAGAAATTTGCTAACCGCGTACACGGTCGTTTCGGTTACCAAGTAGAAATGCACGATGAAAGACTGTCTACCGCCGAGGCTCGATCGGAATTATTTGAGATGGGTGGTTATAAGGCATTATCAAAAGGCAATGTCGACTGCCAATCTGCCGTGGTTATTTTAGAAAGCTGGTTTGAAGCCCAGTGGGCGTAAACGTTAAAGCATAAAAAAAGATGGCAATCGCCATCTTTTTTATTTCCGCTAACTCGCGCAATGGACTCTATTAGTCTACTTTCAGCTCTTGCAACATAGCCTCAGGCAAGGCCAGTTCGTCATTCTTATTCACTTGAATGCCCGCTTCGATGATCTTCTCAGCGATCGCTTTTGCTTCATCCAGAGAGTGCATCGCAGCCGTACCACACTGGTACTCATTCAACTCTGGGATCTTGTTCTGGCTTTCCACTTTTAGCACGTCTTGCATTGCACTCAACCATGCGTCCGCCACTTGCTGCTCAGATGGCGTACCAATCAAGCTCATGTAAAAGCCAGTACGGCAACCCATTGGAGAAATATCAATGATCTCTACTGACTCACCATTTAAGTGGGCACGCATAAATCCAGCATATAGGTGCTCTAGCGTATGAATGCCGCGCTCAGACAAGATGTCTTTGTTCGGAATGGTGAAACGCAAGTCGAATACCGTAATGGTATCGCCCTTAGGGGTTTGCATCGTTTTGGCAACACGTACCGCAGGTGCCTGCATTTTAGTGTGGTCTACCGTGAAGCTATCCAGTAGTGGCATGATTGTTCTCCTTGTTGTGGCTCGTCACCTATTTTTGGTGGCGAGCACAATGACTGTATCGTGATTGTAAGTGGCGCTACCTTTAGGTGCAACTCTAGTCGGCAAACTCAGTACGCTCTGGAGATAGATACGCAAAGTAGTCCGCCAAGAAATCGTCAAAGTTAACGCTATCCGAAGACTCAATATCTAACTGAGCCGTTACAGAGCGAGACGCTTCATCTTCCATCATCTGTGCCGAGTAAGCTTTATAGTCGTGAGAAAGGTTCTTTTGGCGATACTCTTTCCCAAGCTCACAACCCACTTTTCCTAGACCACCGAGTTGTTTGGTTTTCTCCAGTAGCTGACCAGAGATCGAAAGCTCGGGGTTTTCATTCCACATCGCAAGCTTGTCGCATACTGCAGCATATTCATCACCGCCATGTGCAGCGTCCATATGTTTAGCAATATCGCGAAGATCGGTAAGAACACGTTTAACCCAAGATTGACTGTCTAACACCTCACCGTGACAACCGATTTGCAGTTGTAGCCCGACTTGACGTCCCTCAACGATCACCTTATTCCAGTTCTCTCGCCAGCATTCTAACTCGCAATTGTCCATTGGCTCGGAATCTTTGAGTGCACACCAAGTTAGGAATAGATCGAGGAAGCGAATTTGCTCCGCAGTAATCCCAATTGGGCTGAATGGGTTAACATCCAGTGAACGCACCTCAATGTATTCAACACCACCACGGGAGAGCGCCTCTGACGGTTTTTCGCCACTTTTCGCCACACGCTTTGGCCTGATAGGAGCGTACAGTTCATTTTCAATCTGCAGAACGTAATCATTGAGCTGACGGTATTCACCATCCACTTTAACGCCAATCTTGGCAAAGTCTTGCGATGGGGTATGAATGGCTTGATTTAATCCATCCAGATATTGCTCTAGACCATTAAAGCCAATTCTTAATGCACTCTGCGCGCTATTGGTATAGCCAAGATCACTCAATCGTAATGACGTTGCTTTTGGTAGGTATAAGGTTCCACCCACTTTTTCAAACGGCAACTTGGTGTCTTTACCTTGCAAAAATGATGAACAGATAGCTGGTGATGCACCAAAGAAATAGGGGATCAGCCAACCAAAGCGATAATAGTTACGAATCAAACCAAAGTACGCGTCCGACTTCGCATCTTGGCGTGTTTTCTCATCTTGATCGCCATACAGGGCATCCCAGAACGACTCTGGGAATGAGAAGTTAAAATGCACACCAGAAATAATCTGCATCAAGCTGCCATAGCGATGCTTAAGACCCTGACGGTAAAGCGTCTTCATGCGACCGGAGTTGGATGTACCGTACTGAGCCAACGCAATGTCGTCTTCTGAGCCCACATAACAAGGCATAGAAAGCGGCCAGAGCTTTTCGTCACCGAGTTTGGTTTGCGTGAAATGATGAATATCGGATAACTGATTAATCAGCGTGTCGACATCACGTGATACTGGCGTTATGAATTCCAGTAGCGACTCAGAGAAGTCCGTGGTGATGTATTCATTAGTGAAGGCTGACCCTAACGACTTAGGGTGAGGCGTTGTCGCCAATCGACCATCGTCGGTGTAACGCAGCGATTCCCGCTCCACTCCGCGTCCGAACTCTTTGAATACGGCCTGATGTTTAGCAACTTGATCCAGTCGCTGAGCAAATTTAGTCACAATGCGATTCGCTTATAGTTTGTTATTCCAATTGAAAAACGGATACATTAGCGAACACTATGTAAGGTGTTCGCTAAATCACCTATTCCCACTATATGGTCATGTTACTGAGAGATTTCAAGCTCTGTAATTGGAATATTCAGTTTCTCTAACTGTGGCTTCAAACGCTTAGCATCGCCAACCACTATCAATTGGTATTGGCTAGGGTCAAACCACTTCGTCGCCAGCGCATTCAGCGTCGATTTATCAACGGTGGCAACTATGTCATTGCGCTGCTTCAGGTAATCCTTATCCAAACTATAGGTTAAAATCGACGAGAGCAGACTGGCTTTTTGACTTGGTGTTTCATACGTCAATGCATCTTGCTGCCCAACGGCAAGGCGCATAAATGCCAGTTCCTCGTCCGTCATACCATTCTCGCTGTAGTTCTTCAGTTCTGCGATCATCTCTTCAAGTGAGGCTAGCGTCGCATCAGCACGTACCTGAGCGCTAAACACAATCGCACCCACTTCTCGGTTACTGGCAAAGTAGCCACTTGCGCCATAGGTATAGCCTTTATCTTCCCTTAGGTTCTGGTTGATACGGCTATTAAAGTTACCTGCCAAGTTAAAGTTCGCTAGGCGGCTTAGGTAGAGCTCACCGGTAGCATCAAACGGCAAACCTTGACGCACCATACGAACAATACTTTGCGGTGCTGAAGGCTTGTCTACCAGATAGATTTTCTGCCCCGATAAAGAAGGGATCACCTCCGGATCAATCAGCGGCGCTGCTTCGCCGCGCCATAGTGACCAAAACGCTAGCTGATCAGTAATTTGCTTCTTAGAGATATCCCCCACCACGACAATTTGTGCGCCTTGTGGTGTGTAGTGCTCGCGATAAAACGCTTTAACGTCATCCAAGGTAATCGATGAAATTGAGGCATTGCTGCCGTCGGAAGAGCGGCCAAATACGCTGTCGCCATAAAGCACATCACGGGTTGCTTGCGACGCCATCCAACTTGGTTTTTGGTGTTGATAAACCAGACCTTCAAGCGTTTGTGCTTTAAGGCGCTCGAAGTCTTCTTGCTTCATTGCTGGGTTAAATAGCATGTCTTCAAGAAGAGTGAGGGTTTGCGGTAGATTTCGCTCCAGCGCAGACACAGAAACACGCGTGGTATAAGCCCCTTCGCTAAATCCGATCTGACTGCCCAAACGATCAAGTTCGGCTTGTAGCTGTTCAACCGTGCGAGTTGTCGTGCCCTCTTCCATCATAGAAGCGGTTAGCCCTGCGAGTCCTTCTTTACCTTTTGGCACATAACGACTGCCTGCTGGTAGTTGCAAATGGATCTCCACCGTTGGCGTTTCAGACGTTTCAGTACCTAGCAGTTCACTGCCATTATCAAAGTACATCTCGTAAAGCTCTGGCATTTTCGCACTTACAGCCTCCGCCACTTCTGGCATCACACTGCGATCAAAGCTGTCTACTGGACGACGGAAATCAAGATCCGCTTCAGTCACCTCTTTATACTCTGGCAGCGTGCGCGCTGGCGTTACGAATGTTGCAGGTTGCACTGCGATGTCAGTGCGCCCTTTCGGCACTACACTGAGTGTGACCTTATGCTTGTCTTCGATAAACGTTTGGTAGGCCGCACTTACCGCCTCAGGAGTGACTGCACGAATTCGTTCTAGTGTTTGCTCAATACGATCGGGCTTGCCATAGAAGGTTTCATTCGCAGCCAACTGGGTAACCTTACCTTTAACACTTTCTAACGCATACACGGCACCAGCTTCAGAAAGACCGTTGATTTGCTGTAAACGCTCTTCACTGATGCCTTGCTTTTCAAACTCATCCAAGGTTGCGAGTAAGTCATTGTAAAGCGACTTTAGGCCGTCTTTATCGGTGGATGCGCCCATCGCATACACATAAAAGTTACAAGCAAGCTCGTTACAATCGCTGAATGCACCTGCATCGAGTGCTTTTTGGGGTTTAATCAACTTTTGATACAACAAACCATTGGTACCGCCACCAATGGCGTCCGCCATGGCATCGAGCACCACTTGGTCGTCCGCACCGCGATAACTGGTCGTTGGCCAACCGATCACCACCATTGGCTGACGAATACGATCCTCTAGAGTGATATAGCGATCTTCTGGCAATACTGCTGGCTGCTTAGGGGCTTTTTCAACGCTTGGGCCCTCAGGGATGGTGCCAAAGTATTTATGGATCCACTCTAAGGTTTGCGCTTTATCGATGTCGCCACCAATGGTCAATACCGCATTATTTGGCCCATACCAGCGCAGGAAGAAGGCTTTCAAATCGTTGACGTTCACACGATCAAGATCCTCAACATAACCAATTGGCTGCCAAGAATACGGGTGACCTTCTGGGAACATGGCTTCGCCCATGCGCTCCCAAATCAGGCCATAAGGGCGATTATCAAAGTTCTGTGCACGCTCGTTTTTCACCGTATCACGCTGAATTTCGAATTTGCGCTGCGAGACCGCTCCCAGTAAGAAACCCATGCGATCGGCTTCCAGCCATAGCATCTTCTCTAACTGGTTCGAGGGTACTGTTTCAAAGTAGTTGGTTCGATCTCTGGTCGTCGTACCATTAAGGGTGCCGCCCGCTTCGGTAATGATCTTAAAGTGCTGCTGGTCGCCAACATGCTCAGAGCCTTGGAACATCATATGTTCAAAGAAGTGAGCGAAACCCGATTTACCAATTTCTTCACGCGCCGAGCCAACATGATAGGTCACGTCTACGTGCACCAAAGGATCTGAATCATCGGGCGCTAAGATCACCGTTAGGCCATTATCCAACTTGTACTTAGAGTACGGGATCATCACCCTATAGGGATCGGCTTTCATTTCCTCAACCAGAGTAATACCGGGAGGAAGTGCACCCGCTGTCTGAGTCGAAACGTCGCTGTTACTGCAACCGTAAACAAAAACGACCGACAGCAAGCCGAGCCAGATCTTTCTCATAAGAGCTCCTTAAAGATCGAGAAAACTAGAAGAATCCATAGAAGACGGCTGTCAACGCGATATAACGTAACGCCTTGCCTATGGCTATCAAAATAACGCAGGGAAGAAATTTCATTCTTAGCCAACCGGCCGCTAAACAGAGCGGGTCGCCAATCACGGGCAACCAACTGAACAACAAGCTCCAGTAACCATATTTTTGCAGCCAAGCTATGGCTTTATGACCGTGCTTCTCGTTTTGAGTTCGATTTGGTAGCCAAATACCTATCCAATAGTTAGTCAGGCCGCCTAACGTGTTACCTATCGTAGCGACAAATATTACCCATACGGGCGAGTACTGCTGCAGGCTCAGTGTTGCGACTAATCCTGCTTCTGAGCCGCCGGGAAGAAGCGTGGCACTTAAAAATCCTGAGATAAAAAGAACAGCGAGAGCGGAGTCGGCGAACCAAGACTCCGCGAGATATTGAGAGAATGTTTCTAACATTGCATATTAAGAAGTACTTTACCGCGCGTACGGCTGGTTTCGACTTGCTGATGAGCCTCAACCACTTGTTGATAAGGGTAAACATGCTGGATTTCTGTTTTCAGCAATCCAACACCCACCATATAAAGTAAGGTTTCCATTTGTTTGGTGTCTGGCGATACCAACATACCACTGGCTTCAAAACCCAGCAGTTTAGCCTTCTCACACACCAGCTCCGCGGTAATCGTCGGAATCGTGACGACACGAGCATTGTCTTTCAGGCACTTCAATGCATCTAAAGCGGTATCACCACCAACAAGATCGATAAGAACATCAACGTCACTCAAACGCTCGGATGCTGGAGCGAACTCATAGTTGATGGCGTGAGCTCCCAAAGTAGCGAGGTAATCTAAGTTACGTTCACTGCAAGTGGTGTAAACTTCGGCTTTCGCTGCGACCGCGATTTGTACTGCAATGTGGCCAACACCGCCAGCGCCAGCCAGAATGAGCACACGCTCACCTTCTTGAACTTGAGCTTTATTGATAGCTTGTGCCGCAGTTTGTCCAGCTAAAGGCAAAGCTGCTGCTGCTTCAAGCGCAACAGAGTTGGGAACCGGAGTAAGCTCCGTTTCAGGGACACACACATACTGGCTATAGCCGCCACCACGCACAGGGAAACCGATAAAGCCCACGACCTCTTCGCCAACCTCAAACTGCTCCGCGCCCTCGCCCAATCCTTCAATCGTACCTGCAATATCATAGCCAGGAACCCAAGGAAGATTATCTTTATTCTCAGCGGCTGCCCAGCCAAGTCCTGCACGAGTTTTAACATCAATCGGATTAATTCCCGAGTACGCCACTTTCACTAACACTTCTCCAGCCTGTGGCTGTGGGACTTCGATTTCCTGAAACGCTAAAACTTCTGCGGCACCAAACTCTGGAATCACGACCTGTTTACACTTCATTGCAGCTTCCTCTTCCTGATTGAGACTTCATAGTAACGATTTCCGTCCATGAGTCTAGATTAACTTTTCATCGTTCAATAGCAAGTATGTAACAATTTCAATCACTTTAGCAGCAAGTGCGAATCACTGCGTTTGCAGGTCCTTGGTACAAACACAACAAAAAGGGAAGCTTACGCTTCCCTTTTTAATAATCCGTGTTGAACTCGCCGTTAACCAACCAGCGCCAACAAAATACCGGCTGCCACCGCAGAGCCCAAAACGCCAGCGACGTTTGGCCCCATTGCGTGCATCAGCAGGAAGTTTTGTGGGTTCGCTTGCAAACCAACTTTGTTCACCACACGTGCTGCCATTGGCACTGCAGAAACCCCTGCCGCACCAATCAATGGGTTGATGTCTTCTTTTGAGTACTTATTAAGAAGCTTCGCCATCATGACACCCGCACCAGTACCGATACTGAACGCTACTGCACCCAATGCCAAAATACCCAGCGTTTCAAAGTTCAAGAACTGATCTGCCTGAAGCTTAGAGCCAACACCTAGGCCTAAGAAAATCGTGACGATGTTGATAAGCTCATTTTGCGCAGTTTTTGACAGGCGATCGACCACGCCCGCTTCACGCATTAAGTTACCCAAACAGAACATACCGACAAGTGGTGTGGCTGATGGCAGGAACAAAATTGTCATCAACAGTACCGCAAGTGGGAACAGAACTTTCTCCCCTTTGCTTACGTGACGAAGCTGAGCCATCTTGATGGTACGCTCTTCAGGTGTCGTCAGTGCCTTCATAATTGGTGGTTGGATGATCGGCACCAAAGCCATGTAGCTATAAGCGGCAACGGCAATCGCACCCAGTAAGTCAGGTGAGAGACGACTTGCCAAGAAGATAGCCGTCGGGCCATCGGCACCACCAATGATGGCGATGGACGCCGCGTCTTGCATCGAGAATTCCATACCCGGTACATAGTTCAACAAAATCGCACCAAACAAGGTAGCAAAAATACCAAACTGCGCTGCTGCGCCGAGCCATAAGGTTTTCGGGTTAGCAATCAAGGCACCAAAGTCCGTCATTGCCCCTACGCCCATAAAGATAAGCAGTGGAAATACCCCCGACTCAATACCAATATAGTAAACGTAGTAAAGCAAACCACCTGGTTCAGTGAAGCCTGCATTGGGGATATTCGCTAGGATCGCACCAAAGCCGATAGGCAATAGCAGCAATGGCTCGAAACCCTTGCGAATCGCTAAGAACAACAAGATGCATCCGACCAAGATCATACAGATCTGGCCGAATTCAAAGTTAGCGATCCCTGTTTCTGACCATAAGATCATCAATCCTTCCATGGTACTCCCTTACGCTAAGCTAACGAGAGGTGCGCCAACGACAACAGCATCACCTTCTTTCACGTGTACATCTTGAACCACGCCGCTTTGCGCTGCGCGAACTTCGGTTTCCATCTTCATCGCTTCTAGAATAAGCAGCACGTCGCCTTCTTGAACTTGCGCGCCAGACGCTACGTTCACTTTGAAGATATTACCCGCAAGTGGTGCCGCTACTGCTTCAACATTGGTCGCTGCAGGCGCTGGTGCTGCCGCCGCTGATGAAGCTTGAGCTGGCGTTACAGACGTCAGTTCGCCTTTAGGGCCAACTTCAACATCATAAACCTGACCATCCACTTTCACGCTGTAAGCTTCGATACCCTGAGCTGATGCCGCAGGAGCCGCTACTGGCGCCGCAGGTTTCGCTTCTTCTTTGCCCGGTGCTGGTTCAAATGCATCTGGGTTGTGACGATTTTTCAGGAACTTAAGACCAACTTGTGGGAAAAGTGCGTAAGTAAGAACGTCATCCACTGTGTCTTCCGCTAGAGAAATGCCATCCGCTTTCGCTTTTTGTAGCAAGTCGTCTGTAAGAGTATGCAGCTCAGCTTCCAGTAAATCCGCAGGGCGACAAGTGATTGCTTCACCGCCATCGAGTACCTTAGCTTGCAGCTCAGCGTTCACTTCTGCTGGTGCTTTACCGTATTCGCCTTTTAGTACACCCGCCGTTTCTTTGGTAATGCTCTTATAGCGCTCACCAGTAAGTACGTTGATCACCGCCTGAGTACCGACAATCTGAGAGGTCGGCGTAACGAGAGGGATAAAGCCTAGATCTTCACGCACGCGTGGGATCTCTTCTAGAACTTCATCAATGCGATCGGCCGCACCTTGCTCTTTGAGCTGACCTTCCATGTTAGTCAGCATGCCGCCTGGTACCTGAGCAATCAGGATACGAGAATCAACACCCTTGAGCTGGCCTTCCCATTTCGCGTACTTCTTACGTACTTCACGGAAGTAAGCGGCGATAGGCTCAATCTGTTCAAGTTTCAGGTTCGTATCACGCTCGGTGCCTTGCAGCATAGCAACCACGGTTTCTGTAGGCGTGTGGCCGTAGGTTTGGCTCATTGAAGAAATAGCGGTATCCAGAATATCCACACCCGCTTCGACTGCTTTTACAGCTGTAGCCGTAGAAAGACCCGTTGTCGCGTGGCAGTGCAGCGCTAGTGGCACTTCACACGACGCTTTAATACGTGAGATTAGCTCTTCCGCTTCGTATGGCTTAAGTAGGCCAGACATATCTTTAATACATAGCGAGTGACAGCCTAAATCTTCAAGGCGTTTTGCTAGGTCAACCCAAGTATCGGTATTGTGAACCGGGCTTGTGGTGTACGACAGTGTCCCTTGAGCATGCGCGCCGACATCAACCGCAGCTTTCACCGCTTTTTCGAAGTTACGCACGTCGTTCATCGCATCAAAAATACGGAACACATCCATACCATTAGCATGAGCACGCTCAACAAACTTCTCGACTACGTCATCCGCGTAGTGACGGTAGCCCAATAGGTTTTGACCACGAAGCAACATTTGCATTGGCGTATTCGGCATGGCTTTTTTCAGCTCACGCAAGCGCTCCCAAGGATCCTCCCCTAAGAAACGAATACACGCGTCAAAGGTTGCTCCCCCCCACGTTTCCAAAGACCAGTAGCCAACTTTGTCGAGCTCTGCGGCAATCGGCAACATATCTTCAATACGCATGCGTGTTGCAAACAGAGACTGGTGGGCGTCACGAAGTACCACGTCCGTGATAGCGAGTGGTTTAGACATGCTCATAAACTCCTTTTTAAACTTTTAACTCAATCTATTTAGCGGCCGAAGTGCGGTATTGATGGACAGCGGCAGAAATTGCTGCCACCACATTCGGACTAACGCCATTTGAGGGGGATTGTTGTGTTGTATTTTGAGTAGGTACTGCGATCGGCTCTGGTACTTCTTGTGGTACCAGTTTCGACATTAACCGAACGAGATAAACGAGGATTGTTAGGAATACGAATACGACAACCATACCCGTAAGCATTAGGGTGGCTGCATCTCCTAGCAGGCTTCCAATATTAGTCATGTTGCGTCCTTTCTTTGTCATCCTGACAAGTTACTCAATCATCTTCTGTGGCGTCACTGCACACTGATTGACTGGCAATGGTCTTGCATCGATCCATTGCAAGAGGTCTAGGATTATCTCGATTGGTGAAATTTTGTCAATTTTGTTTAATCGTACACCGTCATTAAAACGTCATTCGAATGAAAAACTATGATGAGCACGACAATTTGCGGTGCATTTCAAGTTACGCAGAACTTCATACTATGACCTGACATGAGGCTTCAACATAAACAAACTAAAGTTGAAAAACTGGGACACGCTTAAAATTACCGCAATTTTTCGTTTAAAAACATTACGTTGTAATAATAAGGTTATAGGTATGATAAATTTTTGTTAATAAAAAACCCCGCCGAAGCGAGGTTTCTAAAGGATGGCGCGCTCGGAAGGATTCGAACCTTCGACCGCCTGGTTCGTAGCCAGGTACTCTATCCAGCTGAGCTACGAGCGCGCAACAAGTTTTCGCATTGTCGTATGACGCTGCAGGGCATTGCCCTAGGTCTCTGTAAAGAAAGAAAATGGCGCGCTCGGAAGGATTCGAACCTTCGACCGCCTGGTTCGTAGCCAGGTACTCTATCCAGCTGAGCTACGAGCGCGCAACAGTTTTCGCATTGTCATTTGACGCTGCAGGGCATTACCCTTTTCTCTACAAAGTAGAATGAATGGCGCGCTCGGAAGGATTCGAACCTTCGACCGCCTGGTTCGTAGCCAGGTACTCTATCCAGCTGAGCTACGAGCGCGCAACAAATTTTCGTGTTGTCAGTTAACGATGCTGGGCTTCCACTATCTTTGAAAAAGAAAATGGCTCTCAAAGAGAGAATGGCGCGCTCGGAAGGATTCGAACCTTCGACCGCCTGGTTCGTAGCCAGGTACTCTATCCAGCTGAGCTACGAGCGCGCAACAAGTTTTCGCATTGTCATTTGACGTTACAGGGCATTACCCTTTTTCTCTATAAGAGAAAGTCCTTTCCCAAAGGGCATTCTCTAAAGGAGAGAATGGCGCGCTCGGAAGGATTCGAACCTTCGACCGCCTGGTTCGTAGCCAGGTACTCTATCCAGCTGAGCTACGAGCGCGCAAGGATGTGAAGCATATCACATTTAATTTCTTTTTGAACAAAAAAATTGACTTAAACAGTCAATAAATGGCGGTGAGGGAGGGATTCGAACCCTCGATACGGCTACAAACCGTATACTCCCTTAGCAGGGGAGCGCCTTCAGCCTCTCGGCCACCTCACCGCATGTATTTCTTTCCGAAGAGAGAAATGGCGCGCTCGGAAGGATTCGAACCTTCGACCGCCTGGTTCGTAGCCAGGTACTCTATCCAGCTGAGCTACGAGCGCGCAATATGTTCAATAAGAACAGTGTCATACAACACAATGCAAGAATGGCGGTGAAGGAGGGATTCGAACCCTCGATACGGCTACAAACCGTATACTCCCTTAGCAGGGGAGCGCCTTCAGCCTCTCGGCCACCTCACCGTCTTGCGGAGGCACATATTACGATTTACCAAAAATAAGTCAAACATTTTCTTGGCAAAAATAGGAAAAAACAGACTAAGCGTTGGCAATTTAACCAAACCACCATTTAATCGTAGCTTTCCTAAGCAAAATTCACCCTTGTGCCACGAGTTTATGGCGAATTTCACGCAACAAAAAGGCCGGCAATGTGCCAGCCCTCTCGGTTAGAATTAGTAGTTGCCAGATGCAACGTTACCATTTCCCTTTTCCGCTTGAATGCGCATGTAGATTTCTTCACGATGCACGGATACTTCTTTCGGAGCATTCACACCGATGCGAACTTGGTTGCCTTTTACACCCAATACAGTAACAGTGACTTCATCACCAATCATCAACGTTTCACCAACACGGCGAGTCAAAATCAGCATTCTTAGCTCCTTGAGTAGTCTCTAATTATCTTGCTACGAAACTTATTATCCAACAAAAGTTATATTTTCGTAAACTCTCTTATGAAAAGTATTTACCCCAAATGTACCTGTTTCACGTCTTCCACTACGGTTCCACTGGTGATAATGGTGTTATCATGCAGTACGACTGCCGCTTTGTCGATAGCTTCAGGCTCTATTACCAATGTAATTGAGTGTTTACCCTCACAAAAGTGTAGAACAGATATGTCTGAATGGTTGAGAAGTTGTTGATATTGTGACGCTTGCGCTATGGCTTCGACGCCAATCATTGTAATTAACGCGACGTCTTGTTCGGCAACGAGTTTATTTTCAATCACTAATTTGAGCTTGTCGGAACAATCCGACTTCAATAGAAGGTGGCTATCTTGCTCACCATGTAACCATTCGGCTTCATCTACACCGAGCATGTCCTTCTGCTTATCGACCAGGTCTACATAAGCTTTCTCAATTTTGAGTAATCGCATTTGCTTTCTCAGTGCAACACCTTGAACTTGCGCTTTGGCCTGCTCACCAACCACAAGTGTCCCCTGCCCCGACTCAAAGCTCGATAGCACTCGAAGTGGTACCTGATGTTGCCATGCGTACGTCACACAAGGTAAATGCAGTACTTTCGCTCCTTTGCGCGCCATTTCGTGCATCGTAGGAAAATCAATTTCTGGCCATTTGATGGCACTTTTCACTACGCGAGGATCACAGCTGTAGACGCCATCGACGTCGGTATAAATTTGGCACTCTTCAGCATTAAGTACACCAGCTAGAGTCACCGCGGTAGTATCAGAGCCGCCGCGACCCAACGTAGTGATGTCGCCATGCTCATTGACGCCCTGAAAACCGGCAACAATGACAATTTTGTCTTGGTCTAGATACTGGTCAATCACTGAGGTGTCGACGTGACTAATCGTGGCATTGTTGTGGCGATTGTTGGTGGTAATGTTCGCTTGTGCACCAGTGAGCGATACCGCAGCATGCCCCAGTTTATTCAATGCCATAGACAGCAGTGCCATTGAGACTTGTTCTCCGGCCGCTAGAAGCACATCAAGTTCACGGGCATTTGGGACACTATCAACCTGTTTAGCCAAGTCCACCAAGCGGTTGGTTTCTCCTGACATTGCAGAGACAACTACAACGACCTGTTTGCCTGTTTGTTTTGCACGAATTACCTGCTCTGCGACGTTACGAATGCGTTCTACAGAGCCAACAGAAGTTCCACCGAACTTTTGTACGATTAGTGGTCTTTTCACCAGTCTTCACCTTCCCAAGACAACGTGAGTTGTCAGATTTTGAAACCGCGACCATCAAGGTCGCTCCTATAGATAGGCGACGCAATTTACCTCGCCTATTAAATTTGCGTGCTGCTTTTAAGTATGCAATTGATAAGCTGAATAGGTAGTGACCTAAAGCAACAATGCCCAATCAACATACATTGATTGGGCATTTTCATTGTTAGTTCAGAGCGTTATAGACGCTCTTCTAACCAACCGCGAATAGACTGCATTGCTTCTGGCAGTGCATCGACATCAGTACCACCTGCTTGCGCCATGTCTGGTCGACCGCCACCTTTACCGCCAACTTGCTCAGCCACCATCTTAACAAGATCGCCTGCTTTCACTTTACCGGTTAGGTCTTTAGTCACACCCGCAATCAAACCAATCTTACCGTCAGCCACGTTAGCAATGAACGCAATACCGCTGCCCATTTGGTTCTTAGCATTGTCCATCATAGTACGAAGGTTCTTGCTATCCGCACCTTCAAGAGCAGCAACCAATACCTTAGTACCGTTGATCTCTTCGACTTTACCCATGATGTTGGCACTTTCCACTGCTGCTAACTTGTCTTTAAGCTGAGCAATCTCTTTCTCTAGAGATTTCGCTTTGCTTGCTGCATCGCCAAGTTTCGCTTCAAACTGTGCCGCTGTCGCTTCAATCGCATCCAGTGCTGCTTCACCGGTTACCGCTTCGATACGACGGATGCCCGCAGCAATACCACCTTCAGAAGTGATCTTGAATAGACCAATATCACCAGTATTGCTTGCGTGGATACCACCACAAAGCTCAGTCGAGAACTCGCCCATTGAAAGAACGCGAACTTCGTCATCGTACTTCTCACCAAACAGAGCCATCGCGCCTTTTGCTTTCGCAGACTCGATGTCCATGACGTTGGTTTCGATCACGTGGTTTGTACGGATATGTGCGTTCACTAGACGTTCAACTTGTTTGATTTCCGCTTTGGTCATCGCTTCAAGGTGAGAGAAGTCAAAACGTAGGTTGTCAGGCTTCACTAGTGAGCCTTTCTGCGTTACGTGCTCGCCTAGAACCTGACGCAATACTGCGTGCAACAAGTGCGTAGCTGAGTGGTTTAGCGAGATAGCTGCGCGGCGCTCTGCATCTACAGTCGCTGCCACTTCATCGCCCTTAGCAAGTACGCCTTCAACCAGCTCACCGTGGTGTGCAATCGCGTTACCTAGCTTTTGAGTGTCTTCTACTTTAAATAGACCCGCTGATGTTTTCAGAACGCCAGCATCACCACATTGACCGCCCGACTCTGCGTAGAACGGCGTTTCTTCAAGAACCACAATCGCCTTGTCGCCAGCAGACAGTGCTTCTACTTCATTGCCTTCAACAAACATGGCTGCCACTGTGCTGCTGCCTTCTGTGCCTGTGTAACCACAGAACTCAGTGTCGGTATCAACTTTGATCGCAGCGTTGTAATCAGTGCCAAATTGGCCAGCTTCACGCGCACGTTGACGCTGAGCTTCCATCGCTTTCTCAAAACCTTCTTCATCGATAGCAAACTCGCGCTCACGAGCCACATCGTTAGTCAGGTCAGCAGGGAAGCCGTAAGTATCGTAAAGTTTGAATACCGTTTCGCCGTCTAGCACTTTCTCGTCGCCAAGATTATCAAGTGCTTCCGTCAGGATTGTCATACCACGTTCAAGAGTACGACCGAAGTTCTCTTCTTCGATGCGCAGTACTTTTTCCACAACTGCTTGTTGCTTCTTAAGCTCTTCACCGGCAGTGCCCATAACTGATGCTAGGGTGCCAACCAGTTTGTAGAAGAAGGCACCCTGTGCGCCAAGCTTGTTACCGTGACGTACTGCACGACGGATAATACGACGAAGCACATAGCCACGACCTTCGTTTGATGGCATTACGCCGTCAACGATTAGGAATGAGCACGAACGAATATGGTCGGCGATTACACGTAGTGACTGGTTAGAAAGGTCTTCGTAACCGATCACTTCTGCCGCAGCTTTGATTAGCGTTTGGAATACATCGATTTCGTAGTTTGAGTGAACGCCCTGCATGATTGCAGAAATACGCTCGATACCCATACCCGTATCTACCGATGGTTTTGGTAGCGGCTCCATAGTACCGTCTGCGTGACGGTTGAACTGCATAAATACGTTGTTCCAGATCTCGATGAAACGGTCACCGTCTTCTTCCGGAGTACCAGGACGGCCGCCCCAGATATGCTCACCGTGATCGTAGAAAATTTCTGTACATGGACCACAAGGACCAGTGTCACCCATTTGCCAGAAGTTGTCTGACTCGTATGGTTTGCCACCTTCTTTATCACCGATACGAACGATGCGGTCTGCTGGAACGCCAACTTGCTTGTTCCAAATCTCGAATGCTTCGTCGTCCGTTTCATAAACGGTCACCAGCAGGCGATCTTTAGGCAGTTTTAGCGTCTCTGTTAGGAATTCCCAAGCAAAGCTGATGGCATCTTCTTTGAAGTAGTCACCGAAGCTGAAGTTGCCCAGCATCTCAAAGAAAGTGTGGTGACGAGCAGTGAAGCCAACGTTCTCAAGGTCGTTGTGCTTACCACCAGCGCGAACACAACGCTGGGCCGTAGTGGCACGAGTGTAGTTACGCTTCTCAAGGCCAAGGAAACAGTCTTTAAACTGGTTCATACCGGCGTTAGTGAAAAGCAGAGTTGGGTCATCGTGTGGAACCAACGATGAACTGTCTACGATTTGGTGCCCTTTGCTCTCAAAGAACTTAAGGAACGCGTTGCGAACCTCGTCTGTGCTCATGTACATGCAGCTCTTCCTGAAATAATTCGAGTTAGATTTTGGGGGCATATTGTAACCCCATGAGTAAGGATTCGCCTAGTCTTCTGGTAAAAAAGGCAACAAACGTAAGGAAATTAGAGTTTATTCAAGTAAGGACAAGCAGTTGTAGGCACTCACCACTTGGTTTTATTCACTTTCCAATGAATCCAACGCATAGTTTATCTGGTCAAAGGAGTAGCCTCGATACTGTAAAAACCGTACTTGCTTGGCATATTCTTTAGGGTCACTCGCTTTTCCATGTCGGAACTTTTTCTCGGCCGTGGTTTTCGCCAGCTCAAACCAATCAACTTCTTCTTCCATCATGGCTTCATTGACCACAGACTCTGCGACACGTTTTTGATTCAGTTCTTGGCGAATACGGCGCTCGCCATGGCCTTTGTAGATATGTTGGCGAACTTGGCTTTTTGCAAAGCGCAGATCATCGAGATAACGATAGGACTTACACAGCTCAATCGCAGCTTCGATCTCCGACTCTTCATACCCTTTGAAACTCAGCTTTTGATACAGTTCGTACTCACCGTGATCGCGGCGGCTTAATAATTGGATGGCAGCTTCGTTGGCTGATAGCGTCGGCGGCTTTCGTTGATACATAAAAACTAATGGCTTGATAAGACAACAGATACAACAAAGCCCCGCAGTGCAGGGCTTTGTTTAATTCAGATGAAGATTTATAGCTCTTCTGCCGGCGCTTCACCGGTTTCAGCTTCTTCAGGAAGTGCTGGTGTTAGCAGCAGTTCACGCAGCTTGCTATCAATCGCTTGTGCCGCTTCTGGGTTTTCACGTAGGAACTTACACGCGTTTGCTTTACCTTGGCCAATCTTGTCGCCATTGTAGCTGTACCAAGCACCTGCTTTCTCAACAAGCTTGTGCTTAACACCTAGGTCAACCAGCTCACCGTAACGGTTGAAGCCTTGGCCGTAGAGAATTTGCGTTTCCGCTTGCTTAAATGGTGCGGCAATCTTGTTCTTAACCACTTTGATGCGAGTTTCGTTACCCACCACTTCATCGCCTTCTTTGATAGAGCCAGTACGGCGGATATCAAGACGAACAGATGCGTAGAATTTAAGTGCGTTACCACCAGTCGTCGTTTCTGGGTTACCGAACATCACACCAATCTTCATACGAATTTGGTTAATGAAGATACACATACAGTTAGACTGCTTCAGGTTACCTGTCAGCTTACGCATTGCTTGAGACAGCATACGAGCTTGCAGACCCATGTGGCTGTCACCCATCTCGCCTTCGATTTCTGCTTTTGGTGTTAGTGCTGCAACCGAGTCAACAACCATAACGTCAATCGCGCCAGAGCGTGCTAGTGCGTCACAGATCTCAAGTGCTTGCTCACCGGTATCTGGCTGAGACACCAATAGCGCGTCGATATCAACACCTAGCTTCTTCGCATACACAGGGTCAAGTGCGTGCTCCGCATCGATAAATGCACAGGTTTTACCTGCTTTTTGAGCCGCAGCAATACACTCAAGGGTAAGCGTTGTCTTACCTGATGACTCAGGACCGTAGATCTCAACGATACGACCCATTGGCAGGCCACCAGCACCCAGCGCGATATCAAGAGAAAGTGAGCCGGTTGAAATGGTTTCAACGTCCATGGTACGGTTATCACCAAGGCGCATAATTGAGCCTTTACCAAATTGCTTTTCAATCTGACCTAATGCAGCGGCTAACGCCTTCTGTTTATTCTCGTCCATTACTTTCTCCACAACTATCCTTTACGGATATACGCTTTAGGCAACTTACGTGCTTGAGCTGTTTTAATCAGGTGAGCAGCGTGTTCAATACGCCGCAAGATGTGTTTCATTATACTGTTGATTCATACAGTGTCTATACCTGTATGAAGATTTTTTTGTGACCTTGATGTGAGTTCTAAAAGAGTCTGTTAATTTCCATACGCTTAGCGTCTTCCCCTAAGACTCACATCAATGCTCCGCATGTTTAACTGAACGGCTCTTCGTCAGTCACATGGTCAAGCAAAGTCGTTAAGGCATGCCAAACGGCTTGACTGCGCACCGCAGCTCGATCGCCTGCGAACAGACACGTTTCTACTTTTTGCCAGCCAACAGACGAGGCCCAAGCAAAACAGACCGTGCCCACAGGCTTATCCTCGCTGCCCCCTCCAGGGCCAGCAATACCGCTGATGGCGACGCTCAAGGTGCCATTTGAGTGGCTGAGTGCGCCTTGCGCCATCTCTATAACCACAGCCTCACTGACCGCACCATATTGACCAAGCGTTTCTGAACGAACGCCCAGCATTTCCATCTTGGCATCGTTACTGTAGGTAACAAACGCACGATCGAACCAAACCGAGCTACCCGCTATATCCGTAATAGCTGTGGCGACGCCACCGCCTGTGCATGACTCAGCTGTAACCAGGACCTGATCGCCTTGTTGCAATAGCTGACCCAATTGCGTACTTAACTCAGATAGGTTTTGCATTTCCCCTACTCCTCGCCTCCAACTGAGGCTAACTGTGACGTGACATCATGTTAATGAGCATCATGAAAGACTCTGCCCTTTTCGCTCTCGCTGCTTTCACGTATCCTAGGCGGCAACGAAAACCAGTAGCAAAGAAGTGACAGTGAAAGCAGAACAAAAACACACACCAATGATGCAGCAGTATCTGAAGCTAAAAGCCGAAAACCCAGATATTTTGCTGTTTTATCGCATGGGCGACTTTTACGAGCTATTTTACGATGACGCCAAACGCGCATCGCAATTGCTTGATATCTCGCTAACCAAGCGTGGTGCTTCTGCGGGTGAACCCATTCCAATGGCGGGTGTCCCTTTTCACGCTGTCGAAGGTTATCTTGCCAAACTGGTGCAGCTTGGAGAGTCAGTCGCGATTTGCGAACAAGTTGGCGATCCAGCGACCAGCAAAGGGCCGGTAGAAAGAAAAGTTGTTCGTATCGTGACTCCGGGCACCGTCTCTGACGAAGCTCTACTATCAGAACGACTCGATAACCTAATTGCCGCAATCTACCACCAAAACGGTAAATTTGGCTATGCCACGCTAGACATTACCTCTGGTCGTTTTCAACTTTGTGAACCTCGTAGTGAAGAAGCGATGTTGGCCGAGTTGCAGCGCACGGCACCAAAAGAACTTCTATTCCCCGAAGATTTTGAACCGGTTGGCATTATGGCCAATCGCAACGGCAACCGCCGCCGCCCAGTGTGGGAGTTTGAAATCGATACTGCAAGGCAGCAGCTCAACCAACAATTTGGCACCAAAGACCTGGTCGGTTTTGGTGTTGAGCAGTGTGAGCTTGGTCTATGTGCTGCTGGCTGTTTGATCCAATACGTCAAAGACACTCAAAGAACTGCTCTGCCTCACATTCGCTCGCTGACTTTAGACAGTCAAGATCAATCGGTGATCCTCGATGCTGCGACCAGACGCAACTTAGAGCTGACTCAAAACCTGTCTGGCGGCCATGACAATACGCTTGCTGAAGTGCTTGATCATACCGCGACAGCGATGGGAAGCCGCATGCTTAAGCGTTGGATCCACCAGCCAATGCGCTGTCAAAAAACGCTGAACTACCGCTTAGATGCGATCTCCGAGATCAAGCAAGACGCACTCTACACAGAGCTGGCTCCAACGCTAAAACAGATCGGCGATATTGAACGTATCTTAGCAAGACTGGCACTGCGTTCAGCAAGGCCGCGTGATATGGCCCGTCTGCGTAGCGCACTCCAGCAGTTACCTGAGCTAGCACTTAACCTAGAGACTGTGGCACATCCGTACCTCAAGCAGCTCGCCGAATTCTCTGCACCAATGGACTCAATGGCCGATCTGCTTGAGCGCGCCATTAAAGACAACCCTCCGGTTGTGATTCGAGATGGCGGTGTGATTGCCGATGGTTACAATGCAGAGCTAGACGAGTGGCGAGACCTTGCCAACGGCGCAACGGCCTACCTAGACAAGCTTGAGCACGATGAACGTGACCGTCACGGCATCGACACCCTTAAGGTTGGCTACAACAATGTGCACGGCTTCTATATCCAAGTAAGTCGTGGTCAAAGCCATCTTGTGCCTCCACACTACGTTCGTCGTCAAACGTTGAAAAATGCCGAGCGCTACATTATCCCGGAGCTTAAAGAGCACGAAGATAAGGTATTGAACTCAAAATCAAAAGCGCTCGCCATAGAGAAAAAACTCTGGGAAGAGCTGTTTGATTTGCTATTGCCAAGTCTAGAGCAGCTTCAAAACCTAGCGTCCGCTTTGTCGCAGCTCGATGTACTGCAAAACTTAGCTGAGCGCGCAGAAAGTCTAGATTACTGCCGACCAACATTAACCGAAAAAGCAGGCATTCAGATCCAGTCAGGCCGTCACCCTGTGGTTGAGCAAGTCATGGATGAGCCGTTTATTGCCAACCCTATAGCACTCAACCCAGAGCGTAAGATGCTGATCGTTACTGGTCCAAATATGGGCGGTAAATCGACCTATATGCGCCAAACGGCACTCATCGCACTAATGGCACACATTGGCTGTTATGTCCCAGCCGAATCAGCTGAGATCGGTTCACTCGATCGCATCTTTACTCGCATTGGCGCCTCCGATGACCTTGCTTCTGGCCGCTCGACCTTCATGGTTGAGATGACAGAAACCGCCAATATCTTGCACAACGCCACTCAAAACAGCTTAGTGCTGATGGATGAGATTGGTCGCGGCACCAGTACCTACGATGGCCTGTCGCTCGCTTGGGCAAGTGCCGAGTGGTTAGCGACCAAGGTTGGCGCGATGACGCTGTTCGCAACGCACTATTTTGAGCTCACCGAGATGCCAAATCAGTTACCGAACCTTGCCAATGTCCATTTGGATGCGGTCGAGCATGGTGACTCGATTGCGTTTATGCATGCGGTACAAGAAGGCGCCGCAAGTAAGTCCTACGGCCTTGCCGTAGCAGGGCTTGCTGGCGTACCAAAAGCAGTGATTAAAAACGCACGTCAAAAGCTGACGCAGCTAGAGCAGATTGGGCAGAATCCCGCGCGAGCAGAATCGCCACAGGTGGATATTGCCAATCAGCTAAGTTTGATCCCAGAGCCAAGTGAAGTAGAAGAAGCGTTGGCGCAGATTAATCCGGATGATTTGACGCCGCGTCAGGCGTTGGACGAATTGTATCGATTGAAGCAGTTGCTTTAGGGTTAGAATCAGAAGATTACCCCTCCTAGACTCCCAGCTGCGCGCCCCACTTATTAAGGGGAGAAACAGCTGGGTTGCTGCGCATCGCCTAGTTATTAGAGAGCGACATGGGTGACGCAGAGTTGTTGGCTGAGTGCGACGTCGAACTCTTGCTTTTGGCCATCGAGTTCGACTACTAAGTTGTAGAGGTCCTCTTTTTTCGGGTGTTCTGGGTCTGCGTATTTAGGTGCCTCTATCTGAAACAGTGCAGATGCCTGATTCGCGCGAACGTCTATCGGCAAAAAGTAGGTCATACCATCGAACTTGACCGACGCAGAGACAAGGCCAGCACGAAACGTTTGATAATGTAAATCGACCTTGAATTCACAGCCACCACCATGGTGCCAGATCTGCTCCATCGCCACATGCTCAAGGCGTACGTGAGGAATGAACTGTAAGTAAGGCATTTGCCACACACCCATCCGCTCGTCGGTGCGCGACTTTTCTTGAGCTAATGAACATGTCGGCGCACTGTCGATATCAACCAGCAAATCATCTTCATCATACTCAAGAAACAGGATTTCGAGGCGATTTGGGCCTTGTTGAAGATGGGCTCGGATCTCTTTGCGATACGTCGTCTCACTACCATCACAATCAATGACTGCGCGTCCGTTGATACGCACTTCTGCATAGTAATCAATACCACCAATGACCAGATCCACCGCAGGATTCGCCAACTGTGCATCGGTGAGCTCAAAGTCGTGCATTAAGTGCCATTCTTGGTCACGAATCGCTTGTTCCGATAAGCTTTCGGGTAGTACTTGGCTCAGTGCACCTGGAAACGTCAGATCATCTTGAGGGATAGAGAGATCAGTAAGGGGGGAGAGTTGCCAAAGACCGGCGAGATTCATCTTCATTGATTATATTGACCTAGATCATGTTGAGCGAAGTATAATCAAATCGTATTTGGAAAGATAGCAGGATCAAAAAAGGTCAGCGGAGCTGACCTTTTCATCAAGACTTATTCGTCTTCATCATCTTCTTCAGGGTAAAGCGCATCTTCACCTTCGTAGTAAGTACCCCAACCATCGTAGATGATGTCGTACTTCTCTGCTAGATGAACCAGCTTCTCTACTTGAGCATCGATTTGCTCAGGGTTTAGTGCCGATTCCATTGTCGCATCACAACAAAGCAGCTTATTGCCATCTTCGTCTTCAGTTTCTTCTGCTTCTAGCACCTCGAAGCCCATCTTGAACGCTTCAACGACCGCTTTCTCTAAACGATCAAAGTCTTCTGCGAACAGGTGGTGTTCGATCTCATAAAGAGCTTCTGGATCACTTCCATCTTCAATTAGCGCTTGAATGATATCGCGAGTTTCTTCCTTCTGAAATTCGATCAGTTCTTCAACGGACATATACTCATCTTGTTGAGACATAAAGTGCTCCAGCTATAAATAGGTTAACGGCATGAATAATACGAGAAGTCGCCGGAGATCGAAAGATCAAAACGAGATCTTTAGTGACTATTTTTCGAAATCGCATTGAGTGCAAAGTATGATCAAGATCACATATACATAAATTTAACATTTTAATGCTCAAAGGCTGCACTCTTTTTAGGTGTGTTGACGATGGACAATAGACTAAGCTCAGATCACCGCAAAGTTATAGATAAAGCATGCATATCCGCCAGTCAGCCTGACACTCTCCAGCTTTAGGTTTTATTCATTAATCGTTAATAGAACCGCTAGAAAATGTTTTTTTATTCAAACTAGTGACATGAGTATTGAAGCTTGATTGGCAGAAAACCCTGCATATCCAAGCACTCATCCCTCTTTGTGAATGGCCCAAATAGCGCCATCTTTGTCTGCATAGAATCCATCAATCAATAAATTTAACTGAAAACAAAACGTTGCTCAGTGATATTTACTGACCATTAAACTTGCATCTTTATAACAAGCTTGTCATAAATAGCGGCAGATCAAGCTGAAAGGAATCGTAATGAGTAAGTTGTATGTCGGCTCGGAAGTCGGTCAATTACGACGCGTTTTGCTAAACCGTCCAGAAAGAGCCCTAACCCACCTCACCCCATCTAACTGTCATGAACTGTTGTTCGATGACGTACTGGCAGTAGAAGCGGCAGGCGAAGAGCACGATGCTTTTGCAAGCACACTGCGCAGCCAAGACGTCGAGGTTTTGTTGCTTCATGACTTGCTAGTAGAAACCCTCGCAGTAGACGATGCTAGAACCTGGCTACTCAATACCCAAATCTCCGATTTTCGCTACGGACCCATTTTTGCCAACGAGCTGCGTCAATATTTAGCGCAAATGGACAACGAGCATTTAGCGACCGTGCTGCTCGGTGGCCTCGCCTACTCTGAGCTACCAATCAAAACACCATCGATATTGCAAAAGATGAGCAGGCCGCTCGACTTTGTCATTGAGCCTTTGCCAAACCATCTTTTCACGCGTGACACCTCGTGCTGGGTGTATGGCGGCGTCTCGTTAAATCCGATGATGAAACCGGCTCGTCAGCGTGAAACTAACCACCTTCGCGCAATCTACCGTTGGCACCCTACGTTTGCGGGACAAGATTTCATTAAGTACTTCGGTGATGAAGATCTGCATTACGACAATGCCAATATCGAAGGCGGCGACGTTCTAGTCATTGGTAAAGGCGCGGTACTGGTCGGCATTTCTGAGCGCACCACACCACAAGGGGTGGAAAACTTAGCAGCCAGCTTGTTCAAGTCAGGACAAGCCAGCCAAGTGATTGCTATCGACCTACCTAAGCATCGCTCATGCATGCACTTAGATACAGTCATGACCCACATGGATGTCGATACCTTCTCGGTCTACCCAGAAATCATCAATGACAAACTCGATACCTGGCGCTTAACGCCATCGAATAACGGACAAATGCAGGTTGAGAAGCTGCCAAACTATCTTAAAGCACTAGAAAGCGCCCTAGATGTAGATCAGCTGAAGATCATCACTACTGGCGGCGACAACTACGAAGCCGAGCGAGAGCAATGGAACGACGCCAACAATGTACTGACGGTCAAACCGGGCGTTGTCATCGGCTATGAGCGCAACGTGTACACTAATGAGAAATACGACAAAGCCGGCATTCAAGTGTTGACCATCCCTGGCAATGAACTTGGCCGTGGTCGTGGCGGTGCTCGCTGCATGAGCTGCCCAATTGAACGCGATGGCATTTAAACATAACTATTTACAAAAGCCCCAAATAAGGGGCTTTTTTTGCACTTAAATAAAATAATTATTCACAAAATAAGAATTTGTATGTATAAATAGAATCAACAACTAACACAGAGGTACGGACCATGGCTTACAACTTACGGAATAGGAACTTTCTCAAGCTTCTCGACTTCACGCCAAAAGAAATTCAATTTCTGCTCGATATGTCCAAAGAGCTCAAATCGGCAAAATACGCCGGTACTGAACAAAAGAAACTGGTTGGCAAAAACATTGCGCTTATCTTCGAAAAAGCATCGACCCGTACCCGATGTGCCTTTGAAGTGGCGGCTTTTGATCAGGGCGCACAAGTGTCTTATATCGGCCCTTCTGGCTCGCAAATTGGTCACAAAGAATCGATGAAGGATACGGCGCGCGTGTTAGGCCGTATGTACGACGGCATTGAATATCGCGGCTTTGGCCAAGAAATTGTCGAAGAGCTGGGTGCACATGCCGGCGTTCCGGTATGGAATGGTTTAACAGACGAGTTCCATCCTACTCAAATCCTTGCTGACTTCCTCACTATGCTTGAGCACGGCAAAGGCAAGCAACTGCATCAAATCAAATTTGCTTACTTAGGTGACGCGCGCAATAACATGGGCAATTCGCTCATGGTGGGCGCAGCAAAAATGGGGATGGATATTCGTTTGGTCGCCCCTAAAGCATTTTGGCCAGAACAGAGCTTAGTCGATGAGTGTCAGACCATTGCTCAAACTACCGGTGCGACCATCACCCTAACTGAGGATGTCCAAGCGGGCGTCAAAGATTGTGACTTCCTATATACCGACGTTTGGGTATCGATGGGCGAATCTGCCGAAGCATGGGAAGAGCGAATCGCGGTCATGAAACCTTATCAAGTTAACATGGCGATGCTCGAAGCAACTGGGAATAAAAACGTGAAATTTATGCACTGTTTGCCTGCTTTCCATGACGATCAGACGACTATAGGTAAAGAAATTGCGGATAAATATGGACTCAATGGCCTTGAAGTGACCAATGATGTGTTTGAGTCTGAATATTCAATCGTTTTTGATGAAGCTGAGAACCGCATGCATACTATTAAAGCGGTCATGGTAGCCACTTTAGGCAGCTAACAAAGTTGCCAATAATTGACGCTAAATGTTTGATGTAATCGCTTGCGCTCGCAAATTTTGGGCGTATAATTCTCGGCAATTTGTCTGGGGAACGATTAATGGCGCAAGCGAGTTTGACATCACAACACACTCTCGGTAAGCAACTTGCTTATCACGCACCGTTATTATTTCCTATCGAATTCTAAGCCTCCCAATATGGGGGGCTTTTTTATGGTCTTTATACTCAAGTGACCTCTAGATTGCGGTTCAGAGCCCACCTAAGCTCTTAGTTCAAGGAAATTGTAGTCGGAATGGTAACCCCTTTTGGCTGCAATTGACGCAGAAATAAGAGCTTAGGTGGGCTCCCGAAGGGCGAGTGTCCTAGCTCTCTCCTCTTCGTTAGTGATTCTCAACGTAGCCCGCTATGTTTTCAAATCACTGCCTCGACTAGAGAGCTAGGACACCCGCTGAACCGAAATCTAGAGGTTACTTGAGTATATCTATCTGGTCTGGTTGTAACTATAGGGAAGATAAACATGGCGAATACGCTCTATCAAAAGCACATTATCTCGATTCCGGAACTGTCACGTGAGGAACTAGAACTCATTGTGAAAACCGCGGGTCATCTAAAATCCAACCCTCAACCTGAGTTAATCAAGAATAAAGTCGTGGCAAGCTGCTTCTTCGAGCCATCGACACGTACCCGACTTTCTTTCGAAACGGCTATCCAGCGCATCGGCGGTGATGTGATTGGTTTCGACAGCGGTGGCAACACTTCACTGGCGAAAAAAGGCGAGACGCTGGCAGACTCTGTACAGGTCATCTCTTCATACGTTGATGCCTTCGTTATGCGCCACCCACAAGAAGGCGCAGCCCGTCTTGCTTCTGAGTTCTCTAACGGTGTACCAGTTATCAATGCGGGAGACGGTGCAAACCAACACCCAACACAAACCCTGCTTGACCTGTACTCTATTTATGAGACGCAAGGTCGTCTAGATGACATCAACGTTGCGTTTGTGGGCGACCTAAAATACGGCCGCACAGTTCACTCATTGACTCAAGCACTGGCTAAATTCGACAACGTGCGCTTCTTCTTTATCGCACCAGAAGCGCTAGCGATGCCGGATTACATCTGTGAAGAACTAGAAGAAGCGGGCATTCAATATAGCCTGCACACAGACATCGACAGTGTTGTGCCAGAACTTGATATCCTTTACATGACTCGCGTACAGAAAGAGCGTTTTGACGAATCTGAATACGCACACATTAAGTCGGCGTATATCCTGTCTGCAGAGACGCTGAAAGATGCACGCGACAACCTTAAAGTCCTACACCCACTGCCTCGTGTGGATGAAATCACCGTAGACGTTGATAAAACGCCTTACGCGTATTACTTCCAACAAGCAGAAAACGGTGTGTACGCTCGCGAAGCGCTGCTTGCCCTTGTTCTTAACGAAGCACTTTAAGGAGAGATTGTCATGGCTAAAGAAACTCAATTGCAAGTTGAAGCGATCAAAAACGGCACCGTTATCGACCACATCCCTGCAAACATTGGCATCAAGGTGCTGAAACTGTTTGCTATGGATGAATCAAAACAGCGCGTGACTATCGGTCTGAACTTGCCTTCATCGGCGCTGGGTAGCAAAGATCTGCTGAAAATTGAAAACGTGTTTATCACGGAAGAGCAAGCGAACAAGCTAGCGCTATACGCGCCACATGCCACAGTGAACCAGATTGAAAACTACGAAGTGTGTAAAAAGCTGGCATTAGAACTACCAGAAACCATCACAGGTGTTTTTGAGTGTCCAAACAGCAACTGCATCACGCACAACGAGCCAGTAGACAGCAGCTTCAAGGTGTTCGAGAAGCACGAAGATATTCGTCTGAAGTGTAAATACTGCGAAAAAGTATACTCTCGTGAGATCGTGACCGAACGCTAGCGTTAACCACGAGTAAATAGCTATTCAAGCCTCCGATATTTCTCTTTATCGGAGGCTTGATTTTTATTTGTCCTAGAGGCAGTCTAAACCTCTTACTAATCCCATCAAAATGGATAAAACGATGACAAAAGTACTTCATACAGAGTCTGCACCCGCAGCAATCGGTCCTTACGTTCAAGGCGTTGATCTAGGCAACATGGTACTGACTTCAGGCCAAATCCCAGTGAACCCACAAACCGGTGAAGTGTCGGACGACATTTCAGAGCAAGCACGTCAGTCTCTAGACAACGTAAAAGCTGTGGTTGAAGCGTCTGGTCTGACTGTTTCTGACATCGTTAAAATGACTGTTTTCGTGAAAGATCTCAACGATTTTGGCACAGTGAACGAAGTGTATGGCAAGTTCTTTGATGAGCACAACGTTGCAAACTACCCTGCACGCTCGTGTGTTGAAGTCGCTCGTCTTCCTAAAGATGTGAAAATTGAAATCGAAGCGATCGCTGTTCGCAAGTAATCGCCTTGATGACATAGAAAAAGGGTTGCCAGTGGCAACCCTTTTTTAGTTATTTCTTCGCATTCAATTCTGCGACTTCGGCATCCAGCTCAGCGAGCTTTTCCACCATTTGCTCACGGCAAACATTGGCAAGCTTACGGACGTTTTCTTTGCCGTAGCCTTCAACGGAGACAGGCGGCAACATCTCAACAATAATATGCCCGTTATCCCACTTGTTAAGTTTTAAGTGGCCAGTGCTACTGCACACGATAGGAATAATAGGCACTTCAGCGCCGATAGCCGCATGGAAAGCACCGGTTTTGAATGGCAATAAACCACGGCCGCGAGAGCGGGTTCCTTCAGGGAACATCCATACCGATAGATTGCTCTTTTTCATGCTATCGACCACTTGATCAATCGTACCTTTCGCTTTGCTGCGGTTAGCACGATCAATCAAGATGTTACCCGTTAGGTAGTAAAGCTGACCGAAAAGAGGCATCCACAGTAGACTCTTTTTACCAACAGTAACCACGTTTGGCGTCACCGCAGAAGAGACAGTAAACAGGTCCCAGTTGTTCTGGTGGTTAGCAATGTAAATGTGCTGACCACGTTTGTACGCATCCTCAGGAAGGCGAAGTTCGAGTTTGACGCCTAGGATCTTCGACATCGCACCAAAGTAGCGACCGAAGGTAAACACGTGTTTTGGGTTTCTAGGGCTAAGCAGGCAATAGCCGCAGCCAAATACAAACATGACAACGGCGAAAATAGCCACTGCAATGCAGCGAAGTAAAGCAACCATTTTGTTCTCCGACAATGGCTTCAAAAAAAAGCCGAAACCCTTGGATTTCGGCTAATTGAATCTTAAATGTTGTTATTCATCGCCCGCGACACGGGTGATTGTGGCACCCAGCACAGACAATTTGTCTTCAATGCGCTCATAGCCGCGATCGATGTGATAAATACGGTCAACGATAGTCTCGCCTTGTGCAATACAGCCCGCAATGACCAAACTTGCCGAAGCACGAAGGTCGGTTGCCATCACTTGAGCACCGCTCAGTGAATCCACATCGCCACAAATAACCGTGTTGCCTTCAATTTCCGCTTTTGCACCCATACGCATTAGCTCTGGCACATGCATAAAGCGGTTTTCGAAGATGGTTTCCGTGATCACGCCACCGCCTTTCGCCATCATATTCAATAGCGTAAATTGCGCTTGCATGTCCGTTGGGAAACCCGGATGCGGAGCCGTGCGAATCGATACCGCTTTGAGCTCACGCCCCGTCATATCTAGTGCGATCCAGTCGTCACCGGTCTCAACGTCAGCACCCGCTTCTTCAAGCTTAGCCAGTACCGCTTCAAGCAAGTGTGCACTGGTATTACGGCAAACCACTTTGCCGCCAGATACTGCCGCTGCAACCAAGAAGGTACCCGTTTCGATACGGTCGGCAACGACGGTGTGCTTACCACCAGATAGACGCTCAACACCTTCAATAGTGATGGTATCAGTACCCGCGCCTGTTACTTTGGCACCCAGCTTATTCAGGAAGTCTGCGGTATCAACAATCTCAGGTTCACGCGCTGCGTTATCAAGCACGGTAGTGCCTTCAGCAAGCGTTGCCGCACACATAATAGTAATGGTTGCACCAACACTGACTTTGTCCATTACGATGTGCGCGCCTTTCAGGCGACCATCAACTTCTGCTTTCACGTAACCATCTTCAAGCGTGATGGTTGCGCCTAGCTGCTCCAGACCGTGAATATGCAGATCCACAGGACGGGCACCAATCGCACAACCGCCTGGCAGTGACACTTGGCCTTTACCAAAACGAGCGACCAGAGGACCAAGCGCCCAAATGGATGCACGCATGGTTTTCACCAAGTCATATGGCGCACATAGCTCATTGATTTCGCTACCATCAACGTGTACAGAACCGTTACGATGCACTTTGGCACCTAGGCGGCTCAGTAGCTTCATCGTCGTATCAATATCACGAAGATGAGGAACGTTAGCGACTTCAACTGGCTCTTCTGCCAGAATTGAAGCAAATAAAATTGGCAGTGCTGCGTTCTTAGCACCAGAGATCGAGACTTCGCCGCTTAGCGGTGTATTCGATCCAATAACTCGAAACTTATCCATTAATAAACCTTAAAGAGACATCAACTTTTTATCACGAGCCCACTCTTCTGGAGTATAGGCTTTAATTGATACTGCGTGGATGTCATTACGCTGAATGTATTCCATCAGCGGAGCGTAAATCGTCTGCTGCTTTTTAACTCGGCTCATGCCTTCAAATTGAGCATCTACCGCGATGACTTCATAGTGGCTACCTTCGCCTTTGACGATAAGCTCTTCTAGGTTCAGCGCGTTTTGTAATAGTTCCTGTACTTTTGTGCTATCCACAAGATACTCCTAAATGTGTTTCTCTATGACTGATTCAACGTTGTATAGCTGAAACAGTATGTTCAGCTCATCGGGCACGAAGCTGAGCATTATATGACACTTTTGATTTTTTGCATGCTCTAATAAGTGGATTAACATCACCAATCCCGCAGAATCGAAGCGCTCCACCTGCTCTAGTACCAAATTCATTTCTGGCTGAGTGAAGTTAAAGCGTTGAATATCATTCCAAAGTGCGGGCACAGTATCGCGGTTTATATTACCCACCAGTGCCAACGTTGTGTCAGTACGCTGTTCTAATTTCGCTACCATTATTGCCCGCCGCCCTCAAAACGAATCGGTGCTTTCGCCAATTTTTCAAGCTCACTGGCCACTGAAAGGATACCTTCTTGACGGATCTTAGTATTCCATTCAGATTGCTTACTGGATAACAAACTGATGCCTTCAGCAATCATATCGAATGCTTTCCACTCACCGCTCTTCTTGTCCTTACGAAGCTTAAACTCAAGATTAATATTGGGACGCGGTGAGTCCATTATGGTCACTTTCACGCCGATAATGGAGGTTTTATCATCAATTTTTGGCTCAGGGCCAAACTTCACTTCCTGACCAGTGTATTGAGTTAACACTTGTGCGTAGGACGTGACCAAATAAGCACGAAACGCGGTGATAAACTCCATCACATCATCACGTTTCGCTCCTTTTAAATTCGGCCCTAGGAGTTTTAACGCCGCGTAGCGATAGTTCACATAAGGCATTAACTCCTCTTCCACCACAACTTTTAGGTGATCAGGATCGGCTTTAATCATCTCCTGCTCAGCACTCAAACGAGAAAAGGCTTGATCTGAGACTTTGAGGATCATGTCATAAGGCTGCGTCGCATCAAAAGTGTCAGCCAGCACGTTAGCCGAGAGCAATAACGTCACTATCCAAGCTGAACACCACCCAAACCAGCGTTTCAACATCGCTTTACTCCTTATTACTCTCATCGGAACCACCGATGCTATAAAGCACTTGGCCAATCATATCTTCTAGCACTAATGCCGACTTGGTGTCTTCGATTCGATCACCGTCCGCTAAATAGCCTTCGTCATCAAACACAAACCCAGGGACCAGTCCAATGTACTGCTCACCAATTAAACCCGATGTCAGCACTTGGGCGCTCGACGTCTCCGGGAACTGATAATCACTGCTGATCGCCAAACTCACCACAGGAAGGAATGATTCTTTATCGAGTTTGATATCACTAACACGTCCAATGACCACCCCACCAACTTTCACTGGAGAGCGCACTTTAAGGCTGCCAATATTGTCAAATCTCGCTTCCAGCGTATAAGTATCACCGGAGCCAAGGCTCTTGACATCAGCAACCTGAAAAATCATAAACAAGATTGCGCCAAGGCCTAACAACACAAAACTGCCTACCCACAATTCCAACTTTCTTGTCTGTTGCATTAAGAGTTCCTTTAATTATTGCTTTAAGCTTAGTTGCCAAACATCAAGGCAGTAAGAACAAAATCTAATCCAAGTACCGCAAGTGAAGAATGCACAACGGTACGGGTCGTGGCTTGACTGATCCCCTCAGAGGTTGGCGTCGCATCATAGCCGTTAAATAGCGCAACCCAAGTCACGGTAATAGCAAACACAACACACTTGATCGCACTATTTCCGATGTCTCGACCCAGCTCTACCGAAGACTGCATCGCTGACCAAAAGCTGCCGTGATCAATGCCCTTCCAGTCCACTCCGACCAACTGTCCTCCCCAAATACCCACCGACATAAAGATCATCGCCAGCAGCGGCATTGAGATCACACCAGCCCAAAAGCGTGGCGCGACAACACGCTTGATAGGATCCACCGCCATCATTTCTAAACTGGACAATTGCTCAGTGGCTTTCATCAAACCGATTTCCGCCGTCAGCGCAGACCCCGCCCGACCGGCAAACAGCAGCGCAGTCACCACAGGCCCCAGCTCTCTTAACAGAGACAGAGCGACCATTTGCCCTAAACTGCCTTCTGCTCCGTAGTCCACCAGCACTACATAACCTTGCAAACTCAGCACCATGCCGATAAACAGCCCTGAGACTAAAATAATCGCGAGGGACTGTACCCCAACGTTATAAAGCTGTTTGATAAGTAACGGAAAATGTTTTCTCGGTTGCGGCCTAGATAACACCACACCAAGCAGCATGAATGTTGCTCGCCCCCATGCATAACCGACAGAAAGTGCACGCTGACCAACTTTTTGAACCCACAGCGAAAGCGATGCCATATTAAAATAGCTCCTGTTCTAATGGTGAGGCAGGAAAACGAAACGGCACGGGGCCATCGGCTTCGCCTTTAAGGAATTGTTGAACTTGAGGGTCGGGATTATTTCGCAGCTCATCAGGTGTACCTTTAGCGACGATTTTTCCGTTCGCCATGAGATACACCCAGTCAGCTATCGACATCACCTCAGGAACATCATGGGAGACCACGACTGAGGTCACGTTCAGAGCATTATTCAGTTTACTGATCAGCTCCACCAGCACGCCCATCGTGATAGGGTCTTGGCCGACAAAGGGCTCATCATAAAGAATCAATTCAGGGTCAAGGGCAATCGCTCTCGCAAGGGCTGCGCGCCTTGCCATTCCGCCAGAGAGCTCGCTAGGCATCAGTTGTGCCGCCCCCCTTAGTCCGACCGCCTCAAGTTTCAGCAGCACTAGGGTGCGGATCATGGATTCATCTAAAGCGGTGTGCTCACGCAGCGGGAATGCCACGTTATCGAAAACGGTCAAGTCCGTGAACAGCGCGCCCGACTGGAACAACATGCTCATTTTTTTGCGAACTTGGTAAAGTCGCTTACGAGATAATGTAGGAATGTTATCGCCATCAAACCACACCTCTCCTTGGTCTGGCATCAATTGCCCACCAATCAAACGCAGCAGTGTCGTCTTACCGATTCCCGAGGGTCCCATTATCGCTGTCACCTTGCCTTTTGGCACATGCAGTTCGATATCATCAAAGATAATCCGTGAACCACGTGAAAAAGATAACCCGCTAATAGAAACCAAGTCATTGTTTGACATAGACTTCCTTATCTCGAACTCCAAGCTTTAATAACCTTCCATGATAATGATACTTGAGTGCAATTAAAACCCTAGTGGTCAATCCATTTTATAAACAATTCAACAAATTCGTATTCGTTAAGTAATAACGGAGACGCGCTCAAAACGACAAACGCTTCCCTTGTCTCATTTAAAGGTACGCAATTCCGAGCTCTATCGGTATTTTATTTATTGATTGGCTTCCATTTTGGATGACAAAGCGTCAAAATTAGCCGCCAATTGTCTCAGAAAAAAAGAAGTGGAATAAAACATGCTCGAAGCCGTGGTGTTTCTGATTATTGGACTGGTTTTTCTCGTATGGAGTGCGGATAAACTGGTATTTGGTGCCGCTGCATTGGCACGCAATGTGGGTATTTCCCCACTGGTCATTGGCATGACCATTCTTGCGATGGGCTCATCCGCTCCAGAAATGATGGTATCCGCCACCGCAGCTCTGGAAGGCAAAACCGATACTGCAGTGGGCAACGTTCTCGGTTCTAATATCGCCAATATCGCACTTATCCTCGGTATTACTGCGATGATCAAGCCACTTTCCATCTCATCCGCCGTTCTGAGACGTGAACTGCCACTGATGATTGCTGTCACTCTGATTGCCGGCCTAATTCTTTGGGACAGCCACCTTGGCTTCGTAGAAGGTGTTATTTTATTTGCTCTATTTGCCGTCTTTATCTTGACGATGCTGCGTATCAGCAAAGCAGAAAAAGAAAGTGGCAATGCCGATGCCCTTCTCGACGATCAAGAATCTGAAGTGCCAGAAGGCGTGAGCAATGGCAAAGCCGCTATGTGGGTGATCATCGGCCTTATCGTGCTGCCACTTGCCGCCGACCGCCTTGTCGACAGCGCAGTGGTTATCGCTCAGTATTTCGGGATGAGTGATCTGGTTATTGGCCTAACTATTATTGCCATTGGCACCAGTTTACCTGAGCTTGCGGCTTCTCTCGCAGGTGTACTTAAAGGTGAAGACGATATGGCGGTGGGTAACATCATCGGTTCCAACGTCTTTAATATCCTTGCAGTCATGGGCATCCCAGGCATTCTCAACCCATCGCTACTGAGCGAGCATGCCATGGGGCGTGACTTCTGGGTCATGCTAGGATTGTCTCTGCTGTTAGTTGTTATGGCACTTGGCAAGTCAAAAAGCATTAATCGCATCGAAGGGGGCATCCTATTCGTGCTCTTCTTAGGTTATCAAGTGTATCTGTTTGCCAATATGGCAGCATAGGAGCAATTGTATGTCTGAATTTGATTTCATTGGCAGTGCCAAGCGTGTTCTGAATACCGAAGTGCAAGCACTGATGCACATAGAGCGCTACTTCGATGAGCATTTTGAAGCAGTATGCCAAGCTATTTTGAACCATCAGGGCAAAGTGATTGTGATGGGTATTGGTAAGTCTGGACACATCGGTAAGAAAATTGCCGCCACACTCGCCAGTACTGGTACTTCTGCATTTTTTGTTCATCCTGGTGAAGCGGCACATGGCGATCTGGGTATGATCGAAGCTCGTGATCTGGTTATTGCCATCTCAAACTCAGGCGAAGCACATGAGATCATTAGCCTATTTCCAGTATTCAAACGCTTAGGCATTACCACGGTCAGCATGACAGGTAAGCCCGCCTCCACTATGGGCAAACTTTCCGATTACCATTTGCAGATTACGGTTCCAAAAGAAGCGTGCCCACTTGAGCTCGCTCCAACGTCCAGTTCAACCGCTACCCTAGTCATGGGTGATGCACTGGCAATGGCTTTGCTTGAAGCTCGTGGCTTTAGCGAGGAAGATTTTGCTCTTTCTCACCCAGGCGGCGCACTGGGGCGCAAACTGCTTCTTAAGCTCAGCGACATCATGCACACTGGTGAGGCACTGCCTATGGTTGGCCCTGAAACCCTGGTTCGTGACGCCCTACTCGAGATTTCCAACAAAGGCCTTGGCATGACCACGGTTGTGGATGAGAAACATACTCTGCTCGGCATCTTCACCGATGGAGACCTGCGCCGCATCCTAGATCGCCGTGTGGATATTCATGAAACCACCATCGGCGAGGTAATGATTGCTTCACCAACCACGGCCACACCAAACATGTTGGCAGCAGAAGGGCTAAACTTGATGCAATCGAAAAAGATCAGCGGCCTAGTTCTGCTCGAAGATCACAAAGTAGTCGGTGCGTTAAACATGCATGACTTACTCAAAGCAGGAGTGATGTAATGTCTGTGAATGTAGAAACACTTTACGGCCCAATCAGCAAAGTTACGGTTGATAAGGCCGCCAATATTGAGCTATTAATTTGCGACGTCGATGGCGTCTTTTCCGATGGCCTGATTTATATGGGCAATGATGGTGAGGAGCTGAAGACCTTTCACACCCGTGATGGCTATGGTGTCAAAGCGTTGATGAGCGCAGGGGTCCATGTTGCTATCATTACCGGACGTAGCTCAAAAATTGTTGAGAACCGCATGAAAGCACTTGGCATCACGTTGATTTACCAAGGTCAAGATGACAAAGTAGTCGCTTACCAAGATATTTGCGACAAGTTAGGCATCGCACCTGAGCACACCGCCTATATTGGTGATGACTTAATTGATTGGCCAGTCATGGCACAAGTGGGGCTGGGCGTTTGTGTGGCGGATGGTCACCCGCTACTGGCGAAAAAAGCCGATCATGTGACCAGCATCCGTGGCGGACACGGCGCGGTTAGGGAAATCTGTGATCTGATCCTAGAATCAAAGGGAGAACTTGAGCTTCACAAGGGTCTAAGTATATGAGTTTATCTCGTATTCTTTACAGTTTACTTGCCATTGTTATCGCAGGTAGTGGGTACTACCTGTACAGCAAAGATGACGCTAACGTTATCTTAATTGAACCGAACATTGAGCTGCCGGCGTTTAGCGGTACCAACTTACACAACATCTCCTACAGCGATACGGGGATACGCAGTTACAGTATTACTTCTGCGCATCTAGAGCACTTCTCAAAACGAGGTGAAACCGTATTCCAGCAGCCAATTGTGCGTATTTTTGCCAATGGTGAAATCCAAGAGTGGGAGATCTCTGCCGATACGGCGATATTGGATAAGCAAGAAGTACTGACACTGCACGACAATGTCGTAGCTAGAAACTTGCTCCCTGAATCGGGGTTTGACACTTTGTCGACGCAGACCATGAGTATCAAACTCGAGAATCGTGATTTTTGGGCCGACAATAAAGTCATCATGCTTGGTCCACAATTTGAAACGCAAGGAGAGGCAATGAAAGGAAACTTTGCCAATCACCTCGCGGAACTTTACAACAAAGTGAATAGTAAATATGAAACTCTCGCACCTTAGTCTCAGCCTGTGCCTGCTTTTGCCAACAGCGGCACTGGCACTGTCGACCGATACCGAACAACCGGTATACATTGACTCAGACACCCAACAGCTCGATATGAAGAGCAACAAAGTGACATTTGCGGGCGATGTGAAGTTAAAACAAGGCAGCATTAACATCAACGCCGACAAAATCATCGTCACTCGTGAAGCGCAAACAGGGACAATCGAGGTGATCCAAGGGTTTGGTAATCTGGCCACCTTTTCGCAGCTAACCGACGATGGTAAAACCTTGTACGGCGAAGCCAGAGAACTTCACTACTCACTGAAAGATGACCAGCTAACGATGAAAAAACAAGCCATGTTGTCGCAAGATGACAGTGTGATCCGTGGCACTACTATCAAGTACCGCATTTCATCACAAAAGCTGGTTGCTGATGGTAATGCCAACGAACGTGTTTCAACCGTTCTGCAGCCGCAACAAGTTCAAGAGAAGTAGAGTCCAATATGGCGTTACTGAAAGCTTCGCATTTGGCGAAGAGCTACAAAAACCGTAAGGTCGTCTCTGACGTGAGTTTGTCAGTAGAATCCGGTCAGATTGTCGGTTTGCTCGGCCCGAATGGTGCCGGTAAAACAACCTCGTTTTACATGATCGTCGGTCTGGTCGCGCGCGACGAAGGCAGCATTACCATTGATGGCAATGACATCAGCATTCTGCCAATGCACAGCCGCGCTAAAATGGGGATTGGTTATCTACCTCAAGAAGCGTCGATTTTCCGTAAGCTCAGTGTTGAACACAACATCATGGCAGTACTGGAAACACGCAATGAGCTAACCCAAGAAGAAAGACAAGATAGACTCGAAGATTTGCTCGACGAGTTTAATATTCAGCATATTCGTAAAAGCGCAGGCATGGCACTCTCTGGTGGCGAGCGAAGACGCGTTGAAATCGCTAGAGCACTGGCAGCAAACCCGCAGTTTATTCTGCTCGACGAGCCTTTTGCTGGGGTTGACCCAATTTCTGTAATTGATATAAAGAAAATTATTGAACACTTGCGCGACAGAGGGTTAGGTGTACTCATCACTGACCATAACGTACGCGAAACGCTAGATGTTTGTGAAAAAGCCTACATAGTGAGTCAAGGTCACTTGATCGCAGAGGGAAGTCCTGAAGATGTTCTCAATAATGAACACGTAAAACAGGTTTATCTCGGTGAACAATTCAGACTATGATTTAATAGGCATGGATACAATATTAATAATAGGCTCATAACACTGCATGAAACCCTCATTACAACTCAAGCTAGGTCAACAGTTAGCAATGACGCCACAACTGCAACAAGCAATTCGCTTGCTGCAATTGTCGACGCTTGATTTGCAACAAGAGATCCAAGAAGCCCTGGACTCAAATCCGCTCCTCGACGTCGAAGAAGCCGTTGAAGAGACAAGCAATGACGACAAACCAAATGCTGAGAATAAAGATGAGAGCCCGACTGCAGAAATAACCAGTGAGCCTGAGCTTAAAGACAGTTCCGATCAAATTGAAAAATCGGAGATCTCCAACGAGCTCGAAATGGACACCACTTGGGATGACGTCTACAGCGCCAATACCGGAAATACTGGCATCGCAGCTGACGATGACATGCCTATTTATCAAGGTGAAACAACCCAGTCTCTGCAAGATTATCTCGTATGGCAGCTCGATTTAACGCCATTTACCGAAACCGATCGCGCTATCGCTCTGGCCATCATTGATGCTGTGGACGACTACGGCTATCTCACGCTCTCGTGTGAAGAAATCCTGGAAAGTGTCGACATTGACGATGTCGAGCTTGATGAAGTCGAAGCGGTACGCAAGCGCATTCAGCAGTTTGATCCACTGGGCATTGCGTCACTCAACTTACAAGACTGCTTGCTATTGCAACTTGCTACCTTCCCTGAAGATACGCCATGGCTTGCTGAAGCGAAGTTAGTCCTTACTCACCATATCGACCAACTGGGTAATCGTGACTATAAGTTAGTCATTAAAGAGACCAAGCTGAAAGAAGCCGAGCTTCGCGAAGTGCTTAAGCTTATTCAGCAGCTTGACCCACGTCCAGGCAGTAAGATCACGCCGGATGAAACCGAATACGTAGTACCGGATGTATCGGTATTCAAAGACCGCGGCAAGTGGGTAGTGCAAATCAACCCTGACAGCGTGCCGAAACTCAAGGTCAATCAGCAGTATGCTCAGCTAGGTACAGGCAACAGCGCTGACAGTCAATATATTCGCTCCAACCTTCAGGAAGCGAAATGGCTGATTAAGAGTCTAGAAAGCCGCAACGAAACCCTATTAAAAGTGGCCAAGTGTATCGTCGAACACCAACATGACTTCTTCGAATATGGCGAAGAGGCGATGAAACCAATGGTGCTTAATGATGTGGCGCTAGCCGTCGATATGCACGAATCTACGATTTCTCGCGTGACCACACAAAAGTACATGCATACACCGCGCGGTATCTTCGAGCTCAAATACTTCTTCTCAAGCCACGTGTCGACTGACAATGGCGGAGAATGCTCCTCTACTGCAATTCGTGCCCTAATCAAGAAGCTTGTTGCTGCGGAAAACCCAGCCAAGCCATTGAGCGATAGTAAAATCGCAGCTCAACTCGCTGACCAAGGAATTCAGGTCGCTAGGCGAACCATAGCGAAATACCGTGAATCGTTGGGCATCGCCCCATCCAGTCAGCGTAAACGCCTACTCTAAGGTCAATAACTAAGAAGGAAAGTCTATGCAAATTCAAATTACAGGCCACCATGTTGATCTCACTGATTCAATGCAAGACTACGTTCACAGTAAATTTCAGAAGCTCGAGCGCTTTTTTGAGCACATAAACAACATTCATGTGGTTTTAAAAGTTGAAAAATTAGACCAGATCGCCGAAGCTACGCTCCACGTAAATCAAGCTGAAATTCACGCAGCCTCCAATGATGAGAGTATGTACGCTGCGATTGACTCGTTAGTAGATAAACTGACCAGACAACTGAATAAGCACAAAGAAAAGCTAAGTAATCACTAAAATGCAAATAAGTGAAGTATTAACGCTGGACTGCACCAAAAGTGCAGTCCCTTGTACCAGCAAAAAGCGCGCGCTTGAAATCATCAGCGAAATCGCCGCACAGCACACTGGAAAGAACTCAACGGAGCTGTTTGAATGCATGCTAAGCCGAGAGAAAGTTGGCAGCACTGGCATTGGTAATGGTATTGCCATTCCACACGCCCGCATGCAAGACAGTGACAAAGCGGTGGCGGTATTGCTTCAGTGCCAAGATGCGGTGGACTTTGATGCCATCGACAATCGCCCTGTTGATCTTATGTTCGCGCTGCTTGTACCAGATGCACAATGCAAAGAGCACCTGAAAACACTCTCTTGTATGGCAGAGCGTCTTAACGACAAAGCGGTACTCAAACAACTGCGTAATGCTCAAAGCGATCAAGAGCTTTACGACATCATTGTTAGTCACTGATCAAGGAAACCAGCAGACATGCGTTTGGTTGTGGTAAGTGGACACTCAGGGGCTGGCAAAAGTGTCGCCTTGCGAGTCCTAGAAGACTCCGGCTACTACTGTGTTGACAATCTTCCTGTCGACCTTCTTGGCCCATTTGTTGATTCCAGCCAAGACACGCAGCAAAGTGTCGCGGTCAGTATCGATATCCGAAACCTACCTAAAAACCTTGCTCAGCTTTCACTGACGCTGGATCAGTTGTCTTTAAAGCACGACGTCAAGCTGCTGTTTCTCGATGCCGACAAGTCGGTGTTACTCACTCGCTATAGCGAGACACGCCGTATTCATCCCTTGTCGCAGCGTGAAGACAAACTCTCTCTTGAGCAAGCGATCGATTTAGAGCACACACTGCTCGCGCCAATTAAAGAGCAAGCCGATTACGTCATCGACTCCAGCAAGCAGTCTATTCATGATCTCAGTGAAGCCATTCGCTTTCAGATAGAAGGACAAGAGAAAAAAGAGCTGGTCATGGTGTTTCAGTCGTTTGGATTTAAATATGGCATGCCAAGTGACGCAGATTATGTGTTTGATGTGCGCTTTTTGCCGAACCCACACTGGCAACCAGAGCTTCGCCCAATGACTGGCCTCGATGCTCCCATTAAATCATTTCTTGAGTCCTATCCTGATGTGATTGAACTAAAGCATCAAATCCAAGGCTTTGTCGAGCGTTGGCTTCCGCTACTAGAAAAGAACAATCGCAGTTATTTGACCGTGGCAATCGGCTGCACTGGTGGCAAGCACCGCTCTGTTTATATTACTCAGCAAATCGGTGAGTATTTCGAGCAGCTCGGCCACAAGGTGAAAATCCGTCACGCCTCACTCGAAAAAAACCAATAGGAATATCAATGTCTCACTCTCGCACTGTGCTTATTCTCAATCGTCTTGGTCTGCATGCTCGCGCCGCGGTTAAACTGGTCGAATTAGCACAGAGCTTTGATGCGACAGTGACCATCTGTAACCACGAACAGAAAGAAGCCACAGCCGACAGCGTGATGGGGTTATTGATGCTTGAATCAGCACAAGGTGAGAACATTACCATCAAAGCAACAGGCACTCAGGCAGAAGCGGCACTCAATGCCGTCTGTGACTTGGTCGAACATCGTTTCGACGAAGACGAGTAACGTCATCCCCCAGCCTACTCCAAACAAAAAACTTTCTCGCCATTGATAACTAGTTATTAATTAACAAGCAGAATTAGGCTACTATTCAGTACATTAACAAGCAGTTGAGTGTAGGGGGCATCCATGGCAGAGCAAATAGAATTCGATCAAGCTCACCAAACCCTCCAAGAAGTCACAGAAGCGCTAGAAAACGGCCGCTTCGTATTCGTTCGTAGACAACTTCAGGACATGGAGCCTGAAGACATCGCCCATCTTTTAGAAGCCTCACCACGCAAAAGCCGTGAAGTACTGTGGCAGCTAACCGATCCTGAAGATTACGGTGAGATCCTTGATGAACTTAACGAGGATGTCAAAGATGCGTTAGTCTCAAAAATGGCGCCCGAGAAGCTCGCAGAAGCGACGGAAGGCATGGACACCGACGATGTGGCCTACGTTCTTCGTAGTCTTCCAGATGATGTCTCTCGTGAAGTTCTATCGCAAATGGATACGGCCGACCGTTTACGCGTCGAAACCGCCCTATCTTACCCAGAAGATACCGCTGGTGGCATCATGAATACCGACGTTATCACCATTCGTGGTGATGTCGATGTCGATGTCGTACTGCGTTATCTGCGCATGAAAGGTGAGCTGCCAGAAGCCACCGATGCGCTGTATGTCATTGATGAAGAAGATATGCTGATTGGTCACCTTTCTTTGACCACTTTGTTAACCACTCAGCCCGATATCAAAGTTAGTGACGTGATGGACGATGCCGATGAAGCCATTCATGTTGAAACCAGTGATTCCGATGTGGCTTCGCTATTTGAACGTCGTGACTGGGTATCCGCGCCGGTAGTGGATAGCCAGCACCACCTCGTTGGCCGTATTACCATCGATGACGTGGTCGACATCATCCGTGAAGACGCCGAACACTCCATGATGAGTATGGCGGGTATGGATGATGACGAAGATACCTTCGCACCTGTGGTGAAATCTGCTAGAAGACGCAGTGTTTGGCTCGGGGCGAATGTCTTAGCTGCACTCGCGGCAGCCTCAGTGTCCAACATGTTTGAGGCAACCCTTGAGCAAATGGCCGCTATTGCAGTATTAATGACGATTGTCCCTTCCATGGGTGGTGTTGCGGGTAACCAAACGGTAGCACTCGTCATTCGCGGCTTGGCACTGGGCCACATTGGTGACAGTAACCGCAGAGAACTGCTCCTCAAAGAAGCGGCGATCGGCTTTCTTAACGGGATCCTTTGGGCGCTCATCATCGGCGGTATTGTCGTGGCTTGGAAAGGCGACTGGATGCTGGGCGGCATTATCTCTGCCGCAATGATGACCAACTTATTGGTCGCGGGTATTGCCGGGGTAACCATCCCAATTCTGCTTAAGAAAATGAACATCGACCCTGCACTCGCAGGAGGTATGGCACTCACCACGATTACCGATGTGGTTGGCCTATCCGTGTTCTTGGGCCTCGCTACCATCATGATTACATAAAAAAAATAAGGCTCCATTGGAGCCTTATTTTTTAGTCTTCTATAGCTTTCTTCTCAACAAGAGTAATGCAATGGTGAGAAATACCAAGCTTGGCCCTAAAGCACCAAACAGCGGTGACATGCCGTACACCAGACTCACTGGGCCAAAGAACTCACTGGAAATATAAAAGGTAAAGCCCGCTATCACACCAGAGAGAATTCGTGCCCCCATGGTGACACTTCTCAATGGACCAAACACAAACGAGAGTGCCATCAGCATCATCACCGCCACCGATATAGGCTGGGTTGCCTTACGCCAAAAGGCTAATTCATAACGTGATGCATCTTGCTCTGAGTCTTTCAAGTATTGGGTATAGTCCCAAAGTCCGCTCAGTGGCAGCTCGTTGAGGTCAACCGTCACGATGGCCAACTTGTCAGGAACGAGCGATGTTTGCCACTCTTGGCTATCGATGGTCTCTTTGCTGAGCACCACACTATCTGCCATATTCGTCACTTGAATGTCGTACATCTGCCAACGGTTATCACCAAGATAATCGGCACGATCAGCGTATATCGTCGCCACCAGATGCTTATCGGTGTCAAAACGCCACAAATTCATGCCTTGGATAGACTCGCCATCGACTTTGGAGATAAAAATAAAGTCATTAGCATCCCGCGCCCAGACCCCATTCCTCACCGAAACAATACTTCCCCCGGTGATGGACTGCATGCGTAAGTCTCGAGCCATTTGCTGAGTAGTTGGTGCCCCCCATTCACCGAGAGCCATCACCGCTAGCATCAATGGAACTGCGGTCTTGAGCACCGAAAAACCAATACGCATTTTTGAAATGCCGGCAGCCTGCATGACCACCAGCTCAGAACTACCCGCCAACATACCAAGGCCAATAAGCGAGCCAAGCAGTGCAGCCATAGAGAAAAACAGTTCCACATCACGCGGCATACCAAGCAGTACAAAGTACATAGCCGACAGCATATCATAGCTACCTTCACCGACAGAGCGCAGCTGCTCAACAAATTTGATCACCGCTGACAAACCAACAAACACCGACAATACCAGCAAAATGGTGGTAATAATGGTTCGGCCAACATAGACATCTAAAATTCGAAACACGTTTACGCTACCTCTTGCGGCTTACCGCGTCTTTTGCGACGCCATTTTTCTCTGACTTTTCTTACTGGCACGGTATCCCAAGTGTTCACCCCAATCGCCGCGACTAACAACGCAAAGTTCACGGGCCACAGACCAATATAAGTTGGGAATGCGCCATCTTCTAGCGCCGATTTCATTGCGCTGATCGCCATAAAGTAAGCAAAGTAAACGAATATCGCCGGCCCCATTTTGGCAAACTTGCTCTGCCTTGGGTTCACCGCTGACAGCGGTACCACCAGCATAGTTAACAATGGGATACATACGACAAGGGAAATGCGCCAATGAAGCTCAGCCTGCGCTTTTGGCGTAGGATCAGAGATCAAATCCAAGGTCGGAATGGCCATCCATGAGCGGCCTCTTGGCTTCACTTCACGCTGACCAATCACCCCTTCATACTCGGAAAACTCCGTGATCATATATTCTAGGCGCGTTGGTATGCCTTCATAACGGGTGCCATCGTACAGGGCAATGACTTGTCTGCCATCACTCAGCTCTTTCACCTCACCGGATTTGGCAGAAATCACGCTTGGCAATATAGAGTCTCTAGGGCTGAGCTGCGCAACAAATACATTATCCAGTTTGCGATTACGGATATCGTCAATAAACACCACTGACGACCCATCTGGCGTGCGCTGGAAGCTCCCCGTTTGAATTAGCTCAACTGAGTTTTCCGACGCCAGCTTTTCTCGGATCTGCACTTCTTGCTCTTGCGTCCAAGGGGCAAGCCAAAATGCATTAAATGCCGCCAGCGAGGTGGTGATCACAGCAAGATACATCGCGGCACGGATCAAAAACTTGTTACCGATACCAGTGGCGTTCATGACCGTAATTTCACTTTCGGCATATAAACGACCAAACGTAACCAAAATACCGATGTAGATACTCAGCGGGAACATCAACAGTCCCATGGTTGGCATGCTGATCCCCGCCAACGTCATAATCAGTCCGGCGGGAATGTCCCCATCCGACGCATCAGCAAGCACTTGGATAAATTGACGGCTGAAAAACACGAGAAAGAGCACTAAAAAGATAGCTAATTGGCTCTTAACTGTTTCTCTGATCAAATATCTAACAATAATCACAGTGAAAACACCTATACAAAACTTGTTTTTTTGATTGAATCGCTATAGTTTTCGGATAAACCTTTTATTTTTTACTTTTTTGATCGATTCTTATCTTTAGATTATAGGCCGAACTGGCACATAAATTTCAAACACTAATAATCGATTATCTAACATTTAGTTCTATTTGTCTTTAGGATGTAGGAGTACGCATGGAGTTTAGTGTAAAAAGTGGCAGCCCAGAGAAGCAGCGCAGTGCTTGCATCGTAGTTGGCGTTTTTGAGCCACGTCGTCTCTCACCAGTTGCAGAGCAGCTGGACAAAATCAGTGATGGCTATATCAGCTCACTGCTACGCCGTGGCGACCTTGAAGGTAAGCCAGGCCAAATGCTTCTTTTGCACCAAGTGCCTGGGGTACTGTCAGAGCGTGTACTTCTAGTAGGTTGTGGTAAAGAGCGCGAGCTTGGCGAGCGTCAATACAAAGAAATTATCCAAAAAACCATCAGCACGCTGAACGAAACGGGTTCAATGGAAGCCGTTTGCTTCCTAACCGAGCTTCACGTTAAAGGCCGCGACACATACTGGAAAGTACGCCAAGCGGTAGAAGCGACCAAAGATGGTCTGTATACCTTCGATCAATTCAAGAGCAGCAAGCCAGAAACTCGCCGTCCACTTCGTAAACTAGTATTTAACGTACCAACGCGTCGTGAACTAAACCTAGGCGAAAAAGCGATTGCGCATGGTCTCGCGGTTGCATCAGGTGTGAAAGCATCAAAAGATCTTGGCAACATGCCACCAAACATTGCCAACCCTGCTTACCTAGCGTCTCAAGCTCGTCGCCTTGCTGATGACTATGAAACCGTCACGACTAAGATCATCGGTGAGCAAGAGATGGAAAAACTAGGCATGACCTCTTACCTAGCGGTAGGTCGTGGCTCTAAGAACGAATCTATGATGTCTATCATGGAATACAAGGGCAACCCAGAGTCAGACGCAAAACCAATCGTACTGGTCGGTAAAGGCCTGACTTTCGATTCAGGCGGCATCTCGCTAAAACCGGGTGAAGGCATGGATGAGATGAAGTACGACATGTGTGGTGCGGCATCGGTATTCGGTACCATGAAGGCACTTGCGAAGCTAAACCTACCTATCAATGTTATTGGCATCCTCGCGGGTTGTGAAAACATGCCAGGTAGTAATGCTTACCGTCCAGGCGACATCCTAACCACCATGTCAGGCCAAACGGTTGAAGTACTTAACACCGATGCAGAAGGCCGTCTGGTACTGTGTGACGCGCTAACATACGTTGAGCGTTACGAGCCAGAGTGTGTGGTTGACGTAGCGACGCTAACAGGTGCTTGTGTTATCGCATTAGGTCACCACATCAGCGGTGTTATCTCTAACCACAACCCACTGTCTCACGAGCTAGTTAACGCTTCTGAGCAAGCGGGTGACCGAGCTTGGCGCCTACCGATGGCAGATGAGTACCAAGAACAGCTAGCAAGCCCATTTGCAGACATGGCAAACATTGGCGGCCGCCCTGGCGGTACCATTACTGCTGGCTGCTTCCTATCGCGCTTTACGAAGAAGTACCACTGGGCTCACCTAGATATCGCAGGTACCGCATGGAAGTCTGGTAAAGCAAAAGGCTCTACTGGCCGTCCAGTCTCACTACTTGTCCAATTCTTGCTTAACCGCAGTGGCCAAGAGACTGAAGAGTAATCGAAAAAAGGGCCGCAAGGCCCTTTTTTAGTTTTAGGCATCCGTAATTTCCCTCTATACACAGAAGTCACGATATGAATACTGCAACGTTCTACATTATTGGAGAAGAGTCTGAGCAAGCAACGCCGCAAGGTTGGTTTGCCTATGTGCATTTTCTTAGTCGTCACTTCACTGGGCAAGGAGCCAAACTCTACATCAATTGCACCGATAGACAGCACGCTGAGACTGTGGCTGAGTTTTTCTGGCAAGTTTCCCCAGAGCAATTTATTGCCCACAATTTAGTGGGGGAAGGACCAAAGAATGGCACACCGGTTGAGATCGGTTTTGAAGGGCTTAAACCCAGTTGGAACCGTCAATTGGTAATAAATCTGGCTAATAGTCACGCAACCTTTGCGAACTCCTTTGGTCAAGTGGTAGACTTCGTCCCTTGCGAAGAAAAAGCTAAGCAAGTTGCGCGAGAAAGGTATAAAATTTACCGTCAAGCGGGCTATCAGCTACAAACCATTGAGATTCAACATTCAGAATCCTAATCAAGGTCAATCCTTATAAGTAAGCGTGACACACTCTCGTTTATTTATAAGGTTTGGCAAATTTCTTTCACAGATTAAAGTAAGTATCCAAGAAAGCTATGGAAAAGACATATAACCCACAATCTATCGAACAAGCTCTGTACAAGACTTGGGAAGAGAAAGGCTACTTTAAGCCACACGGTGACACATCTAAAGAATCATACAGCATCATGATCCCGCCACCGAACGTCACTGGTAGCTTGCACATGGGTCACGCTTTCCAAGATACCATCATGGATACTCTGATCCGTGCTGAGCGCATGAAAGGCAAAAATACCCTTTGGCAAGTTGGTACCGACCACGCGGGTATCGCAACGCAAATGGTTGTTGAGCGCAAGATCGCCGCTGAAGAAGGCAAAACTAAGCACGATTACGGTCGTGACGCATTCATTGACAAAATTTGGGAATGGAAAGGCGAGTCTGGTGGCACGATCACTAAACAGCTTCGTCGCCTAGGTGCTTCAGTAGACTGGGATCGCGAGCGCTTTACTATGGATGACGGCCTGTCTAACGCCGTTCAAGAAGTCTTCGTTCGTCTATATGAAGACGATCTTATCTACCGTGGTAAGCGTCTAGTTAACTGGGATCCAAAGCTGCACACAGCAATCTCAGATCTAGAAGTAGAAAACAAAGACAAAAAAGGCCACATGTGGCACTTCCGCTACCCACTAGCGGATGGCGTTAAGACCGCTGAAGGCAAAGACTACATCGTTGTTGCAACCACTCGTCCAGAAACCATGCTTGGTGATACGGGCGTTGCAGTAAACCCTGAAGATCCTCGCTACAAAGATCTTATTGGCAAAGAAATCCTGCTTCCTATCGTTGATCGCCGCATCCCTATCGTGGGTGACGAGCATGCCGATATGGAAAAAGGCACAGGCTGTGTGAAGATCACACCAGCACACGACTTCAATGACTACGAAGTAGGTAAACGTCATCAACTACCGATGATCAACATCCTAACCTTCGATGCCAATATCCGTGACGCCGCTGAAGTATTTAACACCAACGGTGAAGCGAGCGACGCGTATACAACCGAGCTTCCAGCGAAATACCACGGTATGGAGCGTTTTGCTGCTCGTAAAGCGATCGTGGCAGAATTCGAAGAGCTGGGTCTTCTTGATGAGATCAAAGATCACGACCTAACGGTACCTTACGGCGACCGTGGTGGCGTGGTTATTGAGCCAATGCTAACTGACCAATGGTATGTTCGCACAGCCCCTCTTGCTGAAACAGCAACTAAAGCCGTTGAAGACGGCGAAATCCAATTTGTGCCTAAACAGTACGAAAACATGTACTTCTCTTGGATGCGTGACATTCAAGACTGGTGTATCTCTCGTCAGCTATGGTGGGGCCACCGTATCCCAGCATGGTACGACAACGACGGCAACGTGTACGTAGGTCGCACCGAAGAAGAAGTTCGTGAGAAGAACGGTCTGGCACCGGTTGTTGTACTGCGCCAAGACGATGACGTACTGGATACTTGGTTCTCTTCAGCGCTATGGACATTCGGAACGCAAGGCTGGCCAGAAAACACTGACGATCTAAAAACCTTCCACCCGTCAGATGTACTGGTTACTGGTTTCGACATCATCTTCTTCTGGGTTGCACGCATGATCATGATGACCATGCACTTCTGTAAAGATGAAAATGGCAAGCCACAAGTACCATTCAAGACGGTTTACGTTACCGGTCTAATCCGTGACGAGAACGGCGACAAGATGTCGAAGTCGAAAGGTAACGTACTTGACCCAATCGATATGATTGATGGTATCGATCTTGAGTCTCTAGTCGAGAAGCGCACTGGTAACATGATGCAGCCTCAACTAGCGAAGAAGATCGAGAAGAACACTCGTAAGACATTCGAGGATGGCATTGAACCATACGGTACGGATGCACTTCGCTTCACTCTTGCAGCAATGGCGTCTACAGGTCGTGATATCAACTGGGATATGAAGCGTCTTGAAGGTTACCGTAACTTCTGTAACAAGCTGTGGAACGCAAGCCGTTACGTACTGATGAACACTGAAGACCAAGATTGTGGCTTCGGCGAAGGTGACATCGAGTACTCACTAGCAGACAAGTGGATCGAATCTCAGTTCGAACTGGCAGCCAAAGAGTTTAACGCTCACCTAGACAACTACCGTCTAGACATGGCAGCAAACACTATCTACGAGTTCATCTGGAACCAATTCTGTGACTGGTACCTAGAGCTGACTAAACCAGTTCTATGGAAAGGCAACGAAGCTCAGCAACGTGGTACGCGTCGTACGCTGATCACCGTACTTGAGAAGACACTTCGTCTTGCTCACCCAGTACTGCCATACATCACTGAAACTATCTGGCAAAGCGTTATACCACTAGTTGACGGTGTTGAAGGCCCTGATTCTGAAGAAAGAACAATCATGCTACAAGCTCTACCTCAGTTTGAAGAAGCTAACTTCAACCAAGAAGCGCTTGATGATATCGAGTGGGTGAAAGCATTCATTACTAGTATCCGTAACCTTCGTGCAGAATACGACATTGCACCAAGCAAAGGTCTGGACGTGATGCTGAAGGTTGCTGACGAGAAAGACGCAGCGCGCCTAGAAGCAAACAAAGCAGTTCTTGCTTCACTTGCAAAACTAGAAGGCATCAAGGTACTGGCTGAAGGCGAAGAGACACCAGCATGTGCAACAGCACTGGTTGGTAAGTCTGAGCTGATGATCCCAATGGCGGGTCTGATCGACAAAGACGCTGAGCTGGATCGTCTAGCGAAAGAGATTGCTAAGACTCAAGGCGAGATCAAGCGTATCGAAGGTAAGCTAGGTAACGAAGGCTTCGTAGCAAAAGCACCAGAAGCAGTCGTGGCTAAAGAGCGTGAGAAGCTAGAAGGCTACAAAGAGACGCTAGTTAAACTTGAAGAGCAAAAGCAAACTATTGCTGCGCTTTAATTAGCAAGTCTAAAAACATAAGCCGAGAGTGGTAACACTCTCGGCTTTTTTTGTTTTCAACGCCATTGGACAGAGTTTAACGTCAGCCTCATATTCCCCGTAATCCTCATATCCCACGTCATCCTCATATATGGACTCCCGTTAGATTGCAACTAGAGGACAAAAATAAGTAGGAAGCATGCGCATATTCGGGCTCTTATTGAGTAGCGAACTCTGCCCCTTGATGTTTTCGCACCCTAATGCCACTTCGCGAAAAAGGTACCTGGTACCATGAGGATGATCTGGCTCGTTAGGGTCGGTCTTACCTGTTTTCGTCTTACTCTTGGTTGTAATCTAAATAGGGGTTTTAAACTGGCTCGGGTAATTGGTATGGTTGGTGGTGATTAAGCATCGACCATGCCGTTCTGACTGTTTTGTTAGCAAGAGCAACAGCCGCTCTTCGGAGCCCTGCTCTTTCTATCAGGCCTTTAACCCAAGCCTCTTTTGTTGTTTTAGGCTCCCTTCGGTCGACAGCACGAACAAAAGCGAGAGCACCTTGAATCAAATTAGCTCGTATTCGTTTACAGGCGTATTTTTTGCCTATACCTAAAAGCACAGTCTTGCCGCCAGTGCTGTACTGTTTTGGCGTTAGGCCAATGCACGCAGAAGCTTCACGGCCATTTTTGAAGTTGCCGCCGTCTTCACCTATGGATAGATACAAGGCTAATGCGTTGACATTACCTACGCCCTCAAGAGCAGATAGAGCACGACATTCAGGTTGTTGTTGAATCTCATTGTTGAGTTGTTTTACAACCTTTTCTTTCCTTGCTGTAAGGTCTTGGTACAGCCAATACATTGTCGATATTTGCTCTCTGACAATATCTGGTAGGCCATTTTCTGCATCTTCTAAGACGAAAGGAACTTGCTTTCCAAAAGCGGACGTTCCGCGTGGAATATCAACCCCAAACTCGGCAATAAGTGCTCTAATCATGTTGCTTGTAGCAGTGATTGTATCGACCAAGTGCTGTCTCATCTTGTCGATGGATTGAAGTGACTGCGCCCTGACAGATTTGACCGCAATAAAGTGGACATTAGGCTGTTTAGCTGCGACAGCAATGGCCATTGCATCATTCTTGTCTGTTTTTTGATTCGAGCGGAATGGGGATACATTCTTTGGTGCGATTAAGATAACTTCATGCCCTAAAGACTGACAAAAACGCCCCCAAAAATGGGAAGTGCCGCAGGACTCCATGACGACAGTACAAGGCGGCTGTTTAGCTAGCCAAGATTTTAGTTTGGCTTTACTGAACGCCTTCTCGGTGGCGACATGATTGCCAATCAGCTTACAAACTTGAAATGAGTTCTTTGCTAAATCAATCGCAATGATCGTAGACTTATTCATGTATGGACTCCTAAAGATTATGGTTTGGTCACCAGTAATTTTAGCTCCCTCTTGAGGGAGGGAGTCCATACATCGCGAAAGTGAGGATCTTCATCCACGAATACCACGGTCAAATTGTGTGAGCCACTCACCACACGAGATCCCTTTTTTCAGGAGATTACGAAAGTACTGCTTTGAGCGCAGCGTATACTAATAACCCAAATAGACGTCATTCTCACGAAAGTGAGGATCTTCATCCACGAATATCACGGTCAAATTGTGTGAGCCACTCACCACACGAGATCCCCTTTTTCAAGGAGATGGCGAAAGTACTGCATTGAGCGCAGCGTACACTAATAACCAAAATAGACGTCATCCTCACGAAAGTGAGGATCTTCACCCGCTAGTACCGCGGTCAAATTGTGTGAGTCACTTGCCGCACGAGGTCCCCTTTTTCAAGGGGATGACGTCTGTTATCTAATGTTGTAAAGACTACTTCAACACCGTCTCAAGCGCCTTCAGACAAAGCGCGACATTCTCTCTTCTCGCGCCGTAGCCCATCAAACCAATACGCCATGCTTTTCCAGCGAGCGCACCAAGGCCAGCACCAATCTCAAGGTTGTACTCTTCTAACAGCTGCGCTCTTACTGCGGCATCATCTACGCCTTCTGGAAGATAGACGGCATTAAGTTGCGGTAGACGACTTTGCTCTTCAACAACAAAACTCAGACCTAGGTTTTCGAGCCCTTCACGTAGCAACATATGCATGTCTTTATGGCGCTGCCATGCATTCTCTAGCCCTTCGTTTTTCAAAAGCACCAACGACTCATGAAGCGCGTAAAGGCTGTTTACTGGCGCAGTGTGGTGATAACTACGCTTACCCTCCCCGCTCCAATAACCTAGTACTAGGCTCTGATCCAAGAACCAACTCTGAACTGGTGCTTGTCGGGACTTAATCACTTCAATGGCTGCTGGAGACAGGGTGACTGGTGACAAACCAGGAACACAAGAGAGGCACTTTTGGCTACCAGAGTAAACGGCATCCAACTGCCACTCGTCTACCAATAACGGAACACCACCTAGTGAGGTCACTGCATCCACAATAGATAGCATGTTGTGCTGCTTAGCCAGCGCACCTAGCGCTTTAGCATCACTCACCGCTCCGGTAGAGGTTTCAGCATGCACAAATGCGAGGATCTTCGCATCAGGATGTTCAGCTATCGCCTGTTCGACTTTAGTGACCGAAGCCGGTGCACCCCACTCATCATCCACCACAATCGCCTCGCCGCCACAGCGAACCACGTTCTCACGCATGCGCTCACCAAACACACCATTGCGGCACACGATAACCTTATCACCTGGCTCGACTAGGTTTACAAAGCAAGTTTCCATACCGGCACTACCAGGGGCAGAGACCGCAATTGTAAATTCATTTTCTGTTTGGAATGCGTATTTCAGCAGCGCTTTGAGCTCATCCATCATCCCGATAAAAAGTGGGTCAAGGTGACCTATTGTTGGGCGGCTCAATGCTTGCAATACTTGCGGATAGATATCAGATGGGCCAGGTCCCATTAGAGTTCGGTGAGGGGGCACAAAGCTTGAAATGGTCATGGGCAGTTATCCTATTAGGTTATTGTAGTTGTTGGGAAAAACATCACGTTGGACGTTAATGCCATCTACAATGGCGAAAAAACAACATTTTTGCAACATCCAACCACTCAAGTTTTTCATGTGAAATGCATAAACATCCATTGACTTTTGGCACGCAAAAACGTTGAATAAACACACTATCTGTAGCCAATCGTTTTCATTGACGTTCTCGATGCTACAGCGGAAGAGGAGCACTGCCCAGGCAAGTGATTTGTGAAGCCGCAACTTCAATACAATTCACTCATGGGGAGCAGTGCCGAGATGAACTAAAATTGTCGGATTTAGTTTGTCGGTTAAACGGGCTGAATCCCTTTAACTGTCACCAAGATTTGGTGAAGAGCTTCTGAGGTCTATTCTAATTATTCAGATTCCTCTGCTCTATTTCTCTCTTCAAACATCGGATGTTGGGTTACCAACCTTAAACTTTAAACTGGAAGTCCTGGAGAAACACTGTGAGCGCATTCAATGTAGCTAAATTTGGCGGAACAAGCGTCGCCAACTTCGAAGCCATGAGCCGTTGTGCCGAAATCGTCGAAAATAACCCGCAAACCAAATTGGTAGTAAGCAGCGCTTGTTCAGGCGTGACCAATATCTTGGTTGAACTTGCAAACGGCGTTAAAGACGAAGCTCGTCGTGCTGAGCTGATTCGCAAGCTTCGCGATATCCACACCGACATTATGTCAAAGCTCAATGACGTCAGCTCTATTGAAGCACGTGTTGATGCTTTGATTGAAAAGGTAGCAACACTTTCAGAAGCAGCTTGCATTGCGGCTACTCCAAAGCTTACCGATCACCTAGTGGCCTGTGGCGAGCGAATGTCCACGCACATCCTTACTCGCTTAATGCAAGAGCGTGGTGTCGATGCAGTGCGTTTTGATATTCGTGAAGCGCTTAAAACTGACAGTGATTACGGTAAAGCAGAACCAAACATCGAAGCGACCAAAGCAGCGGCTAGCGAGAAGCTGGTTCCTCTTTGCAAGCAACATGTTGTCGTTACACAGGGCTTTATTGGCTCTGATGAAGATGGCGAGACTACCACGCTAGGCCGTGGCGGTAGTGATTACAGCGCAGCACTGATTGCTGAAGCCGTAGAAGCTGCAGGTCTTGAAATCTGGACAGATGTACCAGGTATCTACACCACGGATCCACGTATTGCACCAAATGCTCGTCCAATCCCAGAGATCAGCTTTAGTGAAGCGTCTGAAATGGCTAACTTCGGTGCCAAGATCCTGCACCCTTCAACACTACTACCTGCACTGCGTCATCAAATCCCAGTTTTTGTAGGTTCATCTAAAGCACCACAAGAAGGTGGCACTTGGGTAAGACAAACCGTAGAGAGCGCACCTCTGTTCCGCGCATTAGCGCTACGTAACAACCAAACTATGGTCACGCTACGTAACCCTCGAATGTTCCAGGCGTATGGTTTCTTAGCAAACGTATTTACTGTACTTGCTAAGCACAAGATCTCTGTTGACCTAGTGACGACTTCTGAAGTCAGTGTTTCTCTAACACTTGACCAAACTGACACAGGTGGAGGCGCACCAGAGCTCCCACTTGAAGCACAGCAAGAGCTAGAGCAACTTTGTACTGTTGAAGTCAAACAAGGGCTTAGCCTTATCGCGCTTATTGGTAACCAGATGAGTGAAACCAAAGGTTCAGCAGCGGAAGTATTCGATACACTAGACAGCTTCAATATCCGTATGATTTGCTACGGAGCAAGCCCTCACAACCTTTGCTTCCTTCTAGACGAAGGTGAAGCGAAGGATGCAGTAAAGGCGCTGCACGAAGACTTGTTTGAGTAGGCGATAAGCATTGAACAAAGGCGGTAGAAATACCGCCTTTTTTGCATCTATGGGATGGCAGATGATAGAACTTCAAAAAGCATAGACGTAAAAAAGCCCCAGTCATTCGACGGGGACGCCTAGTCTAGGGCTTAGTATAAGTGGCGGAATGGCGGGGGTTGCCATCAACTGGGACTCGACTCCCTTGAAAAGGGAGCTACCAAATTTTAGATAATAAAAAACCCGACGCTTTCGCATCGGGTTCTCTAATAAGTGGCGGAGTGGCTGGGGTTGCATCCAACCGGGACTCGACTTCCTTGAAAAGGAAGCAACCAAACTCTAGATAATAAAAAACCCGACGCTTTCGCATCGGGTTCTCTAATAAGTGGCGGAGTGGCTGGGGTTGCATCCAACCGGGACTCGACTTCCTTGAAAAGGAAGCAACCAAACTCTAGATAATAAAAAACCCGACGCTTTCGCATCGGGTTCTCTAATAAGTGGCGGAGTGGACGGGACTCGAACCCGCGACCCCCGGCGTGACAGGCCGGTATTCTAACCAACTGAACTACCACTCCGCAGTGGCAAACACGTTCTACAACGTGGTTCCTTAATTTAAAGCCTGGCGATGTCCTACTCTCACATGGGGAAGCCCCACACTACCATCGGCGCTATTGCGTTTCACTTCTGAGTTCGGCATGGGATCAGGTGGGTCCACAACGCTATGGTCGCCAAGCAAATTCTGCTTTGGTTTTCAGCTTTTCAAAAAAGCTAAAAGCCAAAATATCTGGAAAGCTGTTAATGTGTTCTCTTACACATTCAATTTGTTCTTGCTTTGAGTCCATCAAAACCCTTTGGGTGTTGTATGGTTAAGCCTCACGGGCAATTAGTACAGGTTAGCTCAACGCCTCACAACGCTTACACACCCTGCCTATCAACGTTCTAGTCTCGAACAACCCTTTAGGACACTTAAAGTGCCAGGGAAGACTCATCTCAGGGCTCGCTTCCCGCTTAGATGCTTTCAGCGGTTATCGATTCCGAACTTAGCTACCGGGCAATGCGTCTGGCGACACAACCCGAACACCAGAGGTTCGTCCACTCCGGTCCTCTCGTACTAGGAGCAGCCCCCTTCAATCTTCCAACGCCCACGGCAGATAGGGACCGAACTGTCTCACGACGTTCTAAACCCAGCTCGCGTACCACTTTAAATGGCGAACAGCCATACCCTTGGGACCGACTTCAGCCCCAGGATGTGATGAGCCGACATCGAGGTGCCAAACACCGCCGTCGATATGAACTCTTGGGCGGTATCAGCCTGTTATCCCCGGAGTACCTTTTATCCGTTGAGCGATGGCCCTTCCATTCAGAACCACCGGATCACTATGACCTGCTTTCGCACCTGCTCGAATTGTCATTCTCGCAGTCAAGCGGGCTTATGCCATTGCACTAACCTCACGATGTCCAACCGTGATTAGCCCACCTTCGTGCTCCTCCGTTACTCTTTGGGAGGAGACCGCCCCAGTCAAACTACCCACCAGGCACTGTCCTCATCCCCGATTAGGGGACCAAGTTAGAACATCAACACTACAAGGGTGGTATTTCAAGGACGGCTCCACTAATACTGGCGTACTAGTTTCAAAGCCTCCCACCTATCCTACACATGTAGGGTCAATGTTCAGTGCCAAGCTGTAGTAAAGGTTCACGGGGTCTTTCCGTCTAGCCGCGGGTACACTGCATCTTCACAGCGATTTCAATTTCACTGAGTCTCGGGTGGAGACAGCGTGGCCATCATTACGCCATTCGTGCAGGTCGGAACTTACCCGACAAGGAATTTCGCTACCTTAGGACCGTTATAGTTACGGCCGCCGTTTACCGGGGCTTCGATCAAGAGCTTCGACCTAAGTCTAACCCCATCAATTAACCTTCCGGCACCGGGCAGGCGTCACACCGTATACGTCATCTTACGATTTTGCACAGTGCTGTGTTTTTAATAAACAGTTGCAGCCACCTGGTATCTGCGACTCCCCATAGCTCCATCCGCAAGGGACTTCACCGCGAGGAGCGTACCTTCTCCCGAAGTTACGGTACCATTTTGCCTAGTTCCTTCACCCGAGTTCTCTCAAGCGCCTTGGTATTCTCTACCCGACCACCTGTGTCGGTTTGGGGTACGATTCCTTACAATCTGAAGCTTAGAGGCTTTTCCTGGAAGCATGGCATCAATGACTTCACTACCGTAGTAGCTCGACATCGTGTCTCAGCCTTAAAAAGAGCCGGATTTACCTAACTCTTAAGCCTACGCACTTGAACCTGGACAACCGTCGCCAGGCCCACCTAGCCTTCTCCGTCCCCCCATCGCAATTGTAAGAAGTACGGGAATATTAACCCGTTTCCCATCGACTACGCCTTTCGGCCTCGCCTTAGGGGTCGACTCACCCTGCCCCGATTAACGTTGGACAGGAACCCTTGGTCTTCCGGCGAGGAGGTTTTTCACCCCCTTTATCGTTACTCATGTCAGCATTCGCACTTCTGATACCTCCAGCAAACCTTACAGTCCACCTTCAACGGCTTACAGAACGCTCCCCTACCCAATACATAAATGCATTGCCGCAGCTTCGGTGTATAGCTTAGCCCCGTTACATCTTCCGCGCAGGCCGACTCGACTAGTGAGCTATTACGCTTTCTTTAAATGATGGCTGCTTCTAAGCCAACATCCTAGCTGTCTAAGCCTTCCCACATCGTTTCCCACTTAGCTATACTTTGGGACCTTAGCTGGCGGTCTGGGTTGTTTCCCTCTCCACGACGGACGTTAGCACCCGCCGTGTGTCTCCCGGATAGTACTTACTGGTATTCGGAGTTTGCAAAGGGTTGGTAAGTCGGGATGACCCCCTAGCCTTAACAGTGCTCTACCCCCAGTAGTATTCGTCCGAGGCTCTACCTAAATAGATTTCGGGGAGAACCAGCTATCTCCAGGTTTGATTGGCCTTTCACCCCTAGCCACAAGTCATCCGCTAATTTTTCAACATTAGTCGGTTCGGTCCTCCAGTTGATGTTACTCAACCTTCAACCTGCCCATGGCTAGATCACCTGGTTTCGGGTCTATATCCAGAGACTGAACGCCCAGTTAAGACTCGGTTTCCCTACGGCTCCCCTAAACGGTTAACCTTGCCACTGAATATAAGTCGCTGACCCATTATACAAAAGGTACGCAGTCACACCACGAAGGTGCTCCTACTGCTTGTACGTACACGGTTTCAGGTTCTATTTCACTCCCCTCACAGGGGTTCTTTTCGCCTTTCCCTCACGGTACTGGTTCACTATCGGTCAGTCAGTAGTATTTAGCCTTGGAGGATGGTCCCCCCATATTCAGACAGGATATCACGTGTCCCGCCCTACTCGATTTCACTGATGATGAGATGTCGGTTACGGGGCTATCACCCTGTATCGCGGCACTTTCCAGAGCCTTCACCTGTCTCATTAAAAGCTTAAGGGCTAATCCAATTTCGCTCGCCGCTACTTTCGGAATCTCGGTTGATTTCTCTTCCTCGGGGTACTTAGATGTTTCAGTTCCCCCGGTTCGCCTCGCTGAGCTATGTATTCACTCAGCGATAACTGCTTATGCAGTTGGGTTTCCCCATTCAGGAATCTCAGACTCAAAGGTTATTACTACCTAATCTGAGCTTATCGCAAGTTATTACGCCTTTCATCGCCTCTGACTGCCAAGGCATCCACCGTGTACGCTTAGTCACTTAACCATACAACCCCAAAGGGTCTTTGTTACGTAACCAAAGTTGTCTGCATTTTTATACATGTGCAGACTCGATTTTGCCGGACTCAAATATGAATCACTTTCGTGATTCCCAAGAACACTTGAATGTGTGTTGGTACCTAAATGATTAAATCATCTAGGATTTGAGAACTTTTAATTGAATAACATTAATCAAATGTTATTCGTCAGCTTTCCAAATTTTTAAAGAGCTAATCACTTCGTAATGAAGTAACCATTTTTAAGAATTCTCGATAGAGAAAACGCTTAAAGATGGTATCCCGTAGGGGAGTCGAACCCCTGTTACCGCCGTGAAAGGGCGGTGTCCTAGGCCTCTAGACGAACGGGACACGGTGTCTTAAATCTATAAACCAATCAATCTGTGTGAACACTCATCGCAATAATCTTTCGTATAAGGAGGTGATCCAGCCCCAGGTTCCCCTAGGGCTACCTTGTTACGACTTCACCCCAGTCATGAACCACAAAGTGGTGAGCGTCCTCCCGAAGGTTAAACTACCCACTTCTTTTGCAGCCCACTCCCATGGTGTGACGGGCGGTGTGTACAAGGCCCGGGAACGTATTCACCGTGGCATTCTGATCCACGATTACTAGCGATTCCGACTTCATGGAGTCGAGTTGCAGACTCCAATCCGGACTACGACGCACTTTTTGGGATTCGCTCACTTTCGCAAGTTGGCCGCCCTCTGTATGCGCCATTGTAGCACGTGTGTAGCCCTACTCGTAAGGGCCATGATGACTTGACGTCGTCCCCACCTTCCTCCGGTTTATCACCGGCAGTCTCCCTGGAGTTCCCGACATTACTCGCTGGCAAACAAGGATAAGGGTTGCGCTCGTTGCGGGACTTAACCCAACATTTCACAACACGAGCTGACGACAGCCATGCAGCACCTGTCTCAGAGTTCCCGAAGGCACCAAAGCATCTCTGCTAAGTTCTCTGGATGTCAAGAGTAGGTAAGGTTCTTCGCGTTGCATCGAATTAAACCACATGCTCCACCGCTTGTGCGGGCCCCCGTCAATTCATTTGAGTTTTAATCTTGCGACCGTACTCCCCAGGCGGTCTACTTAACGCGTTAGCTCCGAAAGCCACGGCTCAAGGCCACAACCTCCAAGTAGACATCGTTTACGGCGTGGACTACCAGGGTATCTAATCCTGTTTGCTCCCCACGCTTTCGCATCTGAGTGTCAGTATCTGTCCAGGGGGCCGCCTTCGCCACCGGTATTCCTTCAGATCTCTACGCATTTCACCGCTACACCTGAAATTCTACCCCCCTCTACAGTACTCTAGTCAGCCAGTTTCAAATGCAGTTCCGAGGTTGAGCCCCGGGCTTTCACATCTGACTTAACTAACCACCTGCATGCGCTTTACGCCCAGTAATTCCGATTAACGCTCGCACCCTCCGTATTACCGCGGCTGCTGGCACGGAGTTAGCCGGTGCTTCTTCTGCAGCTAACGTCAAATGATGCCGCTATTAACGACACCACCTTCCTCACTGCTGAAAGTGCTTTACAACCCGAAGGCCTTCTTCACACACGCGGCATGGCTGCATCAGGCTTGCGCCCATTGTGCAATATTCCCCACTGCTGCCTCCCGTAGGAGTCTGGACCGTGTCTCAGTTCCAGTGTGGCTGATCATCCTCTCAGACCAGCTAGGGATCGTCGCCTTGGTGAGCCATTACCTCACCAACTAGCTAATCCCACCTGGGCATATCCTGACGCGAGAGGCCTAAAAGGTCCCCCTCTTTGAGACCAATTCCGAAGAACCGGGCTATTATGCGGTATTAGCCATCGTTTCCAATGGTTATCCCCCACATCAGGGCAATTTCCCAGGCATTACTCACCCGTCCGCCGCTCGACGCCGTTAACGTCCCCCGAAGGTTCAGTTAACTCGTTTCCGCTCGACTTGCATGTGTTAGGCCTGCCGCCAGCGTTCAATCTGAGCCATGATCAAACTCTTCAATTTAAGATTTTGTCGGCTCAATGAATACTGAACATTGCTCTTGCTAATAAATAGCATAAGTAATGTTTGAATTGACTGTGCTGAATCTTTCGATTCAATGGTCACTTCGTTTCATTGAAACCTAATTTGATACCGAAGTATCTAACTTGATTATCATCAACGAGTGCCCACACAGATTGATAGGTCTATATTTTTAAAGAACATCTCTTCAATCGTTCGCTACTGCGTTTCGCTTGAAGAGGCGGCCATTCTAGCGAGAAAATCTTTTGTGTCAAACACTTTTTTTTATTTTTTCTAAAATAAAAACCAGATTTTCTTTTTGGCTAATTGCCGCTCTGATTTGGCCTTCGAAGCGTTGCCGCCTCTGCCGTGTCAGTGGAAGCGCATTATAGAGATGCCCGATAACTTGGCAAGCGTTTTTTCAAGTTTTTTTAAAAAAACAGCTCATATGCAGAAAAAATAGCCGAAGTGCTCTAAAAGTATCACTTATACCCTTATTTAAGTGCGGCTAATGACACTGTTACCTTCCTGAATTCGAGGCTCGACGCTCAACTGGCCTTGTTCACTATTCTTGGTTTTGAGTTGAGTATTAAGAAGAAGTACCGCCTCATGAGCCATATCACTGATAGGGAATTCGATGGTCGTCACCTGAGGATAAAGACCACGGCAGCTATTCACACTGTCATAGCTAACGATAGAGATATCTTCAGGGCACCGTATTTGGTGCTCATAGCAGTATTTCATTATCCCACGCGTCATCTCTTCACCCGTTGAGAACAGAGCGGTCGGTCTTTGCTCTTGGTTCATAAGTACAGCCATCGCCGCATAACCACTATCTAGCTCGTAATCTCCCTCAACAATATAACTTGGATTAAGCTCCACCCCATTCTCGGCCATGGCATCTTTATATCCTGCGAGACGAACTTGACTACTCACCCTACCTAGCGGGCCAGTTACACAAGCGACCTGTGTATGCCCACGCTCTAGCAAATGACGTGTAGCCATCGCTGAGGCAAGCTGATGATCAAAAGTCACACACTGTTGTTTGATCTCTTCTATATAGCGGTCGAGAAGCACAAAAGGTGTTTGGGTCTTTGATAGCGCAATCAACTCCTGGTCACTCAAATAACGACTATGCAATATAAAGCCGTCACAGCGCAGGTCTTTAAACTTGTCGATCGCCTTCTTTTCACCTTCAGCACTATGATGTCCTTGTGCAGTCAGTAAGAACTTGTTCTGCACATCCAGTTCCAATTGAACCTGATTCATCATTTGACCGAAAAAGCCACCAGTGTAATAGGTCACCATTAAACCAATCATATTGGAGTGTGATTTCGCCAACGAGCGAGCTATCGCACTGGGACGATAGTCGAGTGCGGCCATTGCCTTTTCGACTTTGCGTTTCGTATCGGCTCGAAAACTACCTTCACCATTAATGATCCGTGAGACTGTGGAGCGGTTGACACCCGCCAATGCAGCAACTTCCTTAATACTCGCCATTGACTATGCTTCCTTGAATGTTGTGAAAATGAATCGCTGCACTCAATACTACGGAACCGAGTGAGGTAGGGAAAGAAGTAACCATGAGCGCAAGGTGAATTTTTGGGAACGCACTCATGGTTATCGATAAAAGTATCGACTAAATAACAGCACTGTAACGGGTTAGCTCGACCTGATGATCTTGCAAATGTTGTTTCAACTCGCGTGAACTTAGAACGTCAAGTTCCAACTCTCTTTTTTCAAGGTACGAACTCATCGATGCCAGTTCATCATCCACAATGGCGGGATGACACATCACTTCGACCACATCATAACGCTCTGACCAAATAGAGAGTTGCGACTTGAGCCAGTCCAGCGAAATATTGTCATCATAAAAGCCATCACTAAACTGATAGCCGGTAATGGTTGGTGTTGCACGGTAAGGAATATCAAACTCATGGCTTAGCCTAGCCACGACCTTACCGATAACAGGATGGAAGTGAACATGGTGATGGCTGTCTAAGTGGCTAAGGGGAACACCATAACTCATAAAACGTTCAATTTGAGCATGGAACTCATCATAAATAGACGCTTCATGCACTGGCTTTAGCTGTGCCATGAGTGCGTCATATTTAGGAAAGCTCCCCTCTGGCGTTACAATAGGAAAGTGTGAAGATAATGGCCTACCTGCGGTAAGGCGCAAGTGAATGCCCACACTCAGGTTTGGTGCTGATAATAAACGCGCCAAAGCATCCTGCTCTCCAGGCATGCCCACCATCATAGTCGTAGACGTCACCACCCCATTAAGATGACTGGCTATAATCCCTTCATTCACCGCTTGGCATAACCCGTAGTCGTCAGCATTAAAAATTATCTTCACATCATTTCCTTCTCTATGACTTCACAGAGCCTCATTTAACTCATTGCAATACAAACTGAGGTAAGTGATCTCTATTTTGCTCAAGGATGTCATCAAGCAATACCTTTGCGACTTGTATATCACCCACCAAAGGATGAGTGGCAAGTGCCAATAGTGCTTGCTCCTTATCTCCGTTCACAGCCGCCTCCACTGTCAGCATTTCATAGCTTTTCACTCGGGTGATCAAACTCTCAACGAAATGTGGCAGTGGATCCACAGCGAGTGGCGTTGCTCCGTTATTACCAATCACTGCGGAACACTCAATGACCGCGTCCTCTGGCAATGCACTGATCACGCCAGCGTTCCTGACGTTGACCACATGAATGTCATTGCGGTTATTATGAATAGCATCAACGAGATTCAGGGATGCATCCGAATAATAAGCGCCACCACGTTCTTCAAGCTCTTTCGGCTTACTGTCTAAAGATTCTTGCTTATATAACTCAAACAGAGCCGCTTCCGTTGCCATTACTTGCGTTGCGCGGCTGCCCTTATCTTTAAAGGACAATTGCTCCTCTGCCAACATCGCTTCTGTTTGATAGTAATAACGATGATAAGGACAAGGGACCACACCTAAAGCATTCAAAAAGTCAGGATCCCAAGGCTCTTCAAAAATGTTCTTCATCGAGAAGTTAGCGCCGTCGCCGACTTTTTCCAGTAGCTCTTTAGTGACCTCTTGACCATTGAGGTATGCGCTGGTTACCCAAACAAGATGATTAAGGCCTGCATACTTCATTTGTAAAGCACTTGGCTCACAATCGAGCATCTCTGAGGCCATCATTTGCATCGATACTGGAACGTTACACAATCCAATAGTCTTCACTTTACTGTACTTTTGAATCGCTTCAGTAACCAGACCGGCAGGGTTGGTGAAGTTTAACATCCACGCATTCGGAGCAAGCTCTTCAATATCTCTACAAATATCAAGAACAACAGGGATAGTACGCAGCGCTTTGGCGAAGCCACCTGCCCCTGTCGTTTCTTGCCCAATTCGATTGTATTTCAGAGGAATCGCCTCATCGCGCTGGCGAGCTTTGAGCCCCCCTACGCGAAATTGCGTCATAACAAAATCCGCCCCCTGTATCGCCTTTCTTCTATCTAACGTTTGAGAAACCACGATATCGGCTTTAGCCTTGGCCACCATGCGCTGAGTAAGCGCGGTAATAATCTCTAATTTTTCTTTACCAGCCTCGATATCCGTCAAACAGATTTCACGAACGGGTAACGAGTCTTGACGAAGTAAAATGCCCTCAATTAGCTCTGGGGTATAGCTGCTGCCCCCGCCAATCACGGCTATTTTAAGTGATTGCGCTGTCATAGGATCACTCCTGTACCAATGCTTTTCTTAGCTCCACCAACTCTGTTGCGAGCTCATGGGCAAGAATGGTAGTCATCAGGTGATCTTGGGCGTGTACCATTACTAACGTCATGGGTACCTTACCCTCACCTTGATCCAACTCAATGAGCTGAGTCTGAATCAAGTGTGCTTTGTTCAAGCACTCTTTTGCCTTTGCAAGCGACGCATCTGCGGCGGTTAAGTCTTGCTTTCTTGCTGCCTGAAGCGCTTCAAAGCACAAGCTTCTTGCCTCACCTGCGTTGCAGATGATCTCCATCACTACCAATTCTTGGTCCATGATATTCTCCTCAATATGACTTAATCGTTATGCGGTTGCCGCTTTGCCCGGCTGCGCTACTTCGTTCTCTTGTTTTGGCTGCTCTTGCTCAAGCAATTGCTTCTCAAACATCTTGAAGAACGGTAAGTAAATAAATAGGTCAATGACCAATAGCGCCAACACCAGAAGAACCGGTGATAGTGTCCAGCCCGAGCCCCACGATGCACCGATAAGCGCTGGTGCAGTCCAAGGCGTTGTGGCAACACCCATTCCAACTAAGCCTGCGTGCACGGCAAAGTACGCAATCGTCGCGTTGATAACTGGCGTGAACACAAATGGAATAAACAAAATTGGGTTGAGTACGACAGGGCTACCAAAAATAACCGGCTCGTTAATTTGGAAGAAGCCTGGTACGACACTCATGCGCCCTAAGCTCTTTAAGTGAATGGAGCGGCTAAACATCATGAGTAGCACAAGAGCGAAGGTTGCGCCGGAACCACCAATGAAGATATAGAAATCCCAGAACGGCTGAGTAAAGATGTTTTGTACAGGCTCTCCTGCAACAAATGCATCGATGTTAGCACTGATATTAGTTAGGAAAATTGGTGACAGCAGGCCAACAACAATCGCTGCCCCATGGATACCAGCAAACCAAAGAAGCTGACAAACCAACAAAGCACCAATGATGGCTGGCAGTGTGTTCGATGCGCTGACCAATGGTTTGAACATTGCCATTACCGCATCTGGGATCAGCATGTCATATTGCGTTTGGACAAAGATACTCAGCGGGTACAAGGTAAAGAACACAGCCAAGACTGGCAGTAGTACTTCAAATGAGCGCGCAATCGCTGGAGGCACCTGCTCTGGCATTCGAATGGTAATGTTGTGCTTTTTCATGAAGCGATACAGCTCCACGGCAAAAAACGCACAAATCACGGCGGTAAAAATACCGGTTCCGCCCATGTGGCCTGTCGGTAAACCACCATCCTTTGCGGGTGCCGCCACCAGCAAGAAACTCATCAAAGAGAGCGTAGCACTGGTGATTCCATCCATTTTGTAGGACTTCGCAAGGCTATAGGCGACCCCAAGAGAGACGAAAATCGTCATGATGCCCATCGACATACTGAATGGCATCATAATGGTGTCAAAATGTGTGGTGGCAAAATCTAACCAAATTCGGCCAAAACTATTGGTGGTGTCTTCAGAAAATGGGGGAAAAGCAAAAACAAGTAAAAAACTACCGACAATAATAAATGGCATAGCAACAATAAAACCATCTCGCATTGCACGAACATGAGGTTGATTACCGACTTTTGCTGCTATTGGCGCGATGTGCTTTTCGACGACATTTATAATCGCATCATAAAGCTTCATAACATATTCCTTTATTTCACGTTGATGTTATTAATTGACTAATCTATTAGGGCTAGCGCTTGATCTAATACTTCTGCCCCCTTCATCATTCCGTAGTCTTGTGGTGATATCGCATCGATATTTTTACCATGTTCAGTGGCAACTTTTCTTAACTCTTCTAACTGAAACCTCACCTGAGGCCCCAGTAGACATACATCGTATTCACCAATCGCGTCGTTAAAGTCTGATACAGACTTAGCTTGGATATCACACTCGATCCCACGACTTTCCGCCGATTGTTGCATTTTTTTCACTAGCATACTGGTCGACATTCCAGCGCTGCAGCAAAGTAATATTTTTTTCATAAAGCCTCCATAACAGTGACAAAACAACAGTAACAAAAACAACATTAACATTAAAGCGCAACCGGTTGCGTTTTTAATTGAAATGGATCGCAAAAAATAAAACCACTACTAATTTGGGTTTATTTTTGTGGCTAAATTAATATCGATTTTTGGAAAGAAGTATTATTAAAACTCACACTTATAGGACTTATTATGAAGAAAGTCACTAGCATCATCAGTAGCTTACTTATCCCGCTATCCTTTAGTGCTGTTGCGGCTGAGCCCAAAGCCACCATCTACCTGACTTTTGATGACGGCCCCATCAACGCATCGATCAAAGTGATCGAAACCCTCAATAAACACAACGTAAAAGGATCGTTTTTCTTCAATGCGTGGCATCTGGATGGCATTGGTGATGAGAACGAAGATCGAGCGCTAGAGGCACTGCTACTGGCACTAAACACCGGACACATGGTCGGCAACCATAGCTACGATCACATGGTACACAACTGTGATGGCCTAAACGGTGAAAACACCGCAGCTGCATGTAATGCGACAGGCATGCACAACGTCAACTCCTACCGTGATCCGGCATATGACTACACCTACTTCCCACTCAATCTGGCGAAGTTTGAACAATACATCCCGAACATTACCAGCTACCCAAATTATGTCGCCGATCAGTTTGCTCGTCTTCCTTATACCAATGGCTGGCGTGTGGCGAAAAGCTTTAAAGCCGACGGCCTTTGCGCCACCTCGGACGATTATTTGCCATGGGATCCTAACTACATCTGCGACCCTGAAAACCCTTCAAACAGCTCCAGTAACGCGATGACCTTATCTGACATGCTAACGAATGATAGTTATCAGCTATTTGGTTGGGATCTCGATTGGGCTCCGGAGAACTGGGGAATTGAAATGCCAGCGAACAGCCTCACCGAACCAGAGCCATTCTTAGAATATGTCGCAGCCTCTATCAACACTTGTGCCCCTGTTACTATTGAGCCAGTGAACTCAAAAGCGCAGAACTTCCCCTGTGAAACACCGCTTCACAAAGACAAAGTGATCGTCCTCACTCACGAGTTTTTATTTGAAGATGGCCATCGCGGCATGGGTGAGACCAACAACATTCCAAAACTGGATAAGTTCCTAGAACTGGCGCTGAAAGCGGGCTATGTGTTTGATACTTTGGATAACTATATCGCTGATTGGGCACCGGATACCCAGTATCAAGTCGGTGATCACGTCAATCACCAAGGTACTATCTACGTGGCACAAAAAGACCACTTTGCACAAAACGATTGGGCACCTTCGCTACATTCAACCTTATGGTACAACGCGGACCCAGCCACCAATTGGCAATTAAACGTAAGCTATGATCTTGGAGATGTCGTAGTCTTTGAGGGCGTTAAGTATCAAGTCATTACAGCACACGTTTCCCAAGCAGATTGGACACCAAAGGCTGAACCAACACTGTTTGCTGCTGTGCAATAACCAACACACGTTAATTAACCAGCCCTAATTCATAGGGACGATGCCAACGAGTGCAACGCTAGTTGGCATCATCGTCAAAGTAATACGATATCCGAGCGCGTGGATTTAAGTACTCACGAATCTCCTCGGGTAGACGCTCAGGATGAATCACTGACTCGACCTTCAAATCTTTACCTTCGAGAGCCATGATAGGCGCTTGCAGCTTAGGCACGCTAGGATCGTATAGCAGCACATTTGGGCTAAGTAAGCTGGCACTGTTGATCGACACAACCAACCCAACCATTTCATTCGACAGCTTAACTATCGTCCCTGGTGGGTACACACCCATGTACTTGATAAGAATGTTCAAGTTCTCATTGTTGTACTTCGCTTTGGCGTGTTTATACAGATAAGAAAGCGCGGTATACGGGATCTTTTTCTCAGCGGGGTTTTGGTGGTGACACAAATTATCGAACGCATTCGCTACTGAGACAATTTGGGTAATGACATCGATTTGATCGCCACTAAGCCCATTAGGGTAACCAGAGCCATCGAGCAATTCATGATGCTGTTCAATAACCGTAATCACTTGCTGCGGCAAAATCTCAATCGCTCTGGCAATATTACCGCCATACTTGGTGTGCAGCTTAAGGTAATTGTTTTCCGGTTCTGTTAGTGGGGTGGCTTTACGTAAGATTGCAGCGGGGATTTTCGCTTTACCAATGTCATGAAACAGCGCAGCCATCGCTACCATTTTAATTTCTGCCGCTTCGAGTCCTTTGGCTTTGGCTTTGGCAATCATCATCGCCAAAATGGAGACGTTTAAGCAGTGGAAGTAGATATCTTCGAACTCTGTTTTGCTGCCCATTAAGTGCAAGGTCACATCGTCTTGAGACAGCAAAGAATCGACAATGTCATCCACCAATTGCTGAGCCTCTTTTGCCGCTTGCTCTGGACGACTTCTCAGCTTAGTCATCAAATTACGAATGCGCGCCAGTGAGCGGTCAAACTCCTTCTCACAACGGGACACTTTCCGACGATAGGCAGATAGCTCTTCAATACGTTGCTGCTTCTCTTGCCACAACAAATCCGATTCCGATTGTGCGGCGCCATCATTTACCACAGGCGCCAGTGCTTGCTGGACGGACAAAGGTAAAGCATCACTCAGCTCTGGCGTTACATAAACGTACTTTACACCCAATTGGCGAATGACCTGGACTTGCTGATCGGACTTTATCTTGAAAACATTGAAGAGAAAGGGATGTTCATTCCATTTGAGGGGGATCTTAACGTGAAGACCGGGCTGAATTCGATCCACTGAAATTTTGATACTTGCCACAAGAATACTGCAATTGGCTGAAAAACACGCGGCAATTCTAAACAACTTACGGCTAATATTCACTCATTAATCAATAAACTGTGATTCGAGCATATACCGAACGACACAAAGTAAGACGCTCGCTACAAGCGCAAGCGTCTCAAACATTAAGCTTTGCGATCAAGAATAGCTTGAATACGCGGGTCAAGCGCCTTGCCGTGCTGCTGCTCATACTCCTCGCGTTTCAAATCCACCAAGTTCTTCACCGACTGACTTGGCAGCGCTTTCGGTGCCTCAGTGACCAGCTTGCCTTTTTCTTGCAGACTCATGGCTTCACGGTAGAACTCTTTAAAGCGTCGAACGATCATCGATTGAGGCAAACGTCTTAATTCGTAGCCCTTGTTTTGCATGATCCACTTTTCAATTTGGTTCTTCGGCGTTTTACTCACGACACGATTTAACGCTTCAAGGGACTCAGATTCGGTCAACTGACTTTTCAGCAGGGCAAGCTCACCCATAATTGGTGGCCACCTTTCCCCTGCTTGTAAGCGCTCACGGCAATGCTGTATCACGCGCATCAATTCGGCCTCAGTCAGACTGTCGGCAAAGTCCAAGAAGCGGCCAGTTGGTCTTCGACCATAAGACTTAATCCAAGTGGACTCATAGATACTGAGCAAAGTACCAAAAATGTAGTTACACCAATCACTCGGCTGACGCTCTGGCTCAGCGTCGGTTTGCAGCATAGGACGCGAATCGCCAACAACTGGACGAGATTCGACTGATGGCGCAGCCTGTACTTGAGTACTCGGTACCTCAGACTTAGATTTAGTAGCGGGTGCAGAAGAGTCACCTTTTGCTGATTTCAAGTGCTCAAGGTTGCCACTGACGCCCATTTCGCGGAGCTTTTTTTCCATCGCGCCAAAATCTAAGTTTTTCGGCTTTTTGCCATTACTCATATCAACCCTTTACCCTTAACGACCACAACAGGGTCATCATACTAAAAATTCGGATTCTTACCTTGTCCACGCAAATACTCACGAAACTCTTCCGACGGACTCACTTCACCCGCTTTCTGGCTCTGCTGGAATGACTGACGTCGTCTTTCATCCGCTTGCCTGCGTCTATCTTCCGCCTGCTTCTCGTTAACGATCCACAGTCTCAGCTTATTCAACATTTGCGTCACCGACAAAAACTCGTTGGCGCGTGCTTTGTAATACACCACAAACTTTTCCCAAAACAGATGGGGATCGGCTGTCATTCCTGAATGCAAGATCGACTGCATCGCCCACTCGGCGATTTCATTCTCTTGCAAATCGTGGGTTGAAATGTATTTAGCATTCGACGGAGCTTGCGTGCGCTGACGAGTTACTGGCACTCGATCATTACGCCCTTGAGTCTCACCTTCAAAATACTGCTCGAAACCGCCCGAGCCTTTCATCATTTCCAGCCAGTCTCGCAACATCGAATCACGGCGAACCTCGTTAACATTGCGTACATCACGTTCGCGAATAAACCGCTGCCACAAGCTGTCTCGGTTCGCCACCGGCACCTTGTACAAGTTCATCGGATGATACGTCCAAGGAGGCGCAGGAGAGGCTTGAGGCGTTGTCACCACAGGTGTAGGTTGCGGCTGATGTTCGCGACTGGTCTCAATCACCGGCAGGCTGTTTGGCTCAGACAGCGACAGAGTAAAGTGATGCACTTGCTCTCGGCCATTTGAGCTCACCTGACCTTTTTCCAGCATGCCTTTTTGCGCCAGCGCCGTGAGCACATCGGCAAGGCCAAACTCCCCAAGCAAACACTCTTTGGCGATCTCTGAGAGCACAACAGCGACGGAGCCATCCTGTCCACATAAGTCAGCCAACTTCAACAATACTAACTTATGGCTCGCTTCTAAATTGGTTTGTTGCCAAGCGAGATAGGTATATTTTGCGCCCACAGTCATTCTCCTCTCTGATACCTAGATTCTAGCGCTTCGCTTTGTCTGAGACAAACAAAGCACACAGTGAATCCGATATAGTGCGCTATTTTTGGGCTCAGTCTTTCACCCAGATTACAAACTCAAATATGAACGCACTCGCATAAAAAACCTGCAACTGACATCCTTTCTCCTACTCACCCCCACATTGTTGTACAAAAAGCCATCAACCCACCTGATTCTAAGGAGTTTTTTGTGATACCACTCTCTCGCACGTTACTCACCAATCTACTATTTATTGTTTCAACGTCCTTTGCATTTGCAAACCCACCACTAAAACAGACCATTGATATCCCAGCTCCCTCGCTACACTCAGGGTATCTAGACAACGACGAGACCCAACAGCTTTTTGTTGCACTTCCACCGGGCTATCACACCGGCAAACAGCGCTACCCTGTTATTTACTACCTCCACGGCTACAACGGTTCAGTGAGAGAAGCCGATCGAATTGCCAAACACTTACCAGCGCTGCTCGCACAAGACCCCTCGCTAACGGAAATGATCATCGTAGGCATAAATGGCGCGAATCAATTTGGTGGCAGCTTTTACGTCAATTCGGCCGTGACCGGTAACTGGGAAGACTTTGTGGTCAAAGATGTGATCACTTATGTCGATACGCATTACCGCACACTCAGCGAGCCTCACTACCGTGGATTAACTGGTTTCTCAATGGGCGGCTTTGCGACGACGAACCTCGCCCTACGCCACCCCGATACATTTCAGCATATGCACGCATTTAGCGCCGGACTGTTTGATGAAAATGGACTAACCGACGCCGTCACCCAATGGCAAACCATGCGCTGGTACCGAGTTTTGAAAGGTTACGCTGCGGCCTTTGCGCCAATTGAGAACAGCGAAGCTAAGGCGGAGTGGCATAACTGGGATGCCACTAACCCTAAAGTCACTGCACTGTGGGAATCTGGATTTGGTGCCATCCCCGAAAAGCTTGATTATTACCTTAAGAAGCCCAATAAACTCAGCTCAATTCGCATCGAGTATGGCATGAACGACCAGTTTCCTTGGATACCTAAAGGCAGCGCGTATCTTGCCGCAGAGCTCAAAAAACGTCACATCCCTCATGAAGAATACGCCCACGATGGCAACCACACGTTTACAGCGACTCAGGGCAAAAATGCGATTGTGTTTTTTGATAAGGCGTTTAAAAAGCAGGTAGCTGAAGAATAGCTATGTTGAGTTTACAAACTCCAGATACAACAAAGCCCCGACTTTCGTCGAGGCTTTATCGTTTAAATATGGTACCGGTGGGCGGACTTGAACCGCCACGCCCGAAGGCAACGGATTTTGAATCCGTCGTGTATACCAATTTCACCACACCGGCATCTTGGACTGATGTCCTTTGATGTTTGGCATTATACGTAAGCATTTAGATCGCGCAAGAGCAAAACGCTGAATATTCTATTGTTTGCTGCTATTTTCACCACAATGTGAAGCAATGCGATGGGCAAGGCTTTCCCCTTGGCATTGAAATCGCTATGCTGTGGCAAGTTTTAGTTATGGAAGTTTGTCTCAATGGAAACCCAATCTCTCCCACCTGCAGGATTTTTTCGCAGGCTTGGTGCGCTGTTCTACGATAGCTTGATTATTCTTGCGGTAGTGATGATGGCTGGCGGTGTTGTCGTCGCAATAATGGAAGCACTGGTTGCCGCAGGGCTCATGTCTTACGCGCCGTATGCTGACGCGAGTGACTTTTTAGGTAACCATCCGTTTTGGAGTCCAGTGTACACCGGTTATCTTGCGTTTGTTTGGATCTACTTTATCGTGTTCTTTTGGACAAGAGCAGGCCAAACGCTCGGTATGCGCGCTTGGAAGATTGAAGTGCAAAACCTTGAAGGTGGCAGAATCACTGTCACACAGGCGCTGATTCGACTCGCAACCTCTGCATTTGGTCTATCCAACCTTGCAGTGCCAATTGACCCGCAAAAGCGTGGCTTCCACGATATCTGGGCGAAGACTAAGGTTGTGGTGTTACCCAAAGCGAAATAACACTCTAATCGAGAATAAACAAAAAAAGGTGCCATTCGGCACCTTTTTCAGTTTTGCTTTTCAATGATTAAGCTTTGAACGCTTTAAATGCATTGATTAGACCGTTGGTTGAACTGTCATGAGACGAGATTTCGCTGTCGTCTGCTAGCTCAGGTAGGATTTGGTTAGCCAGTTGCTTACCAAGCTCTACGCCCCACTGGTCAAAGCTGAAGATATTCCAGATAACACCTTGCGTGAAGATCTTGTGCTCATACATCGCGATTAGGTTACCTAGAGTACGAGGCGTGATTTGCTTCACTAGGATTGAGTTAGTTGGGCGGTTACCTTCAAAGATCTTGAATGGTACAAGATCTTTCACTTCTTCCGCACTCTTACCTGCTTTTGCAAACTCTGCTTCTACTGTCTCTTTAGACTTACCGAACGCTAGTGCTTCAGTTTGTGCAAAGAAGTTAGACATTAGCTTCTGGTGGTGGTCGCTCACTTGGTTGTGAGAGATCGCAGGTGCGATAAAGTCACAAGGGATCAGCTTAGTACCTTGGTGAATTAGCTGGTAGAACGCGTGCTGACCGTTCGTACCTGGTTCACCCCAGATGATTGGACCCGTTTGGTAATCTACTGCGTCACCGTTGCGGTCAGTAAACTTACCGTTTGACTCCATGTTGCCTTGCTGGAAGTACGCAGCGAAGCGGTGCATGTATTGGTCGTACGGTAGAATCGCTTCTGATTCAGCGCCGTGGAAGTTGTTGTACCAAATACCGATAAGAGCAAGCAGTACAGGGATGTTGCTTTCTAGATCAGTCTCAGCAAAGTGCTTATCCATCTCGTGAGCACCTGCTAGTAGCTCAACGAAGTTGTCGTAGCCAACCGCCAGGATGATAGAAAGACCGATTGCAGACCATAGAGAGTAACGACCGCCGACCCAGTCCCAGAACTCAAACATGTTGTCTGTGTCGATACCAAACTCAGCAACGGCAGTCGCGTTAGTAGATAGCGCAGCGAAGTGCTTAGCAACGTGTGCTTCATCTGATGCAGATGCTAGGAACCAGTCACGTGCAGAGTGCGCGTTTGTCATGGTTTCTTGAGTCGTAAATGTTTTAGAAGCTACTAGGAATAGCGTAGTTTCAGGGTCAACTTTCTTCAGAGTCTCTGCGATGTGAGTACCATCTACGTTAGACACGAAGTGCATGTTTAGGTGGTTTGTGTATGGCGCTAGCGCTTCAGTTACCATGTAAGGACCAAGGTCAGAACCACCGATACCGATGTTTACAACGTCAGTAATGGCTTTACCAGTGTAACCTTTCCAATCACCAGAGATGATGCGCTCAGAGAAGCCTTTCATCTTCTCAAGAACCGCGTTTACCGCTGGCATCACATCTTCACCATTTACCACGATTGGCGTGTTGCTGCGGTTACGTAGAGCTACGTGAAGCACAGAACGACCTTCGGTTTGGTTGATGGTATCGCCTGCAAACATCGCTTTGATTGCGCCTTTAAGCTCAGTCTCGTTCGCAAGAGCAAAAAGGTTGTTCATTGTTTCTTCGTTGATTAGGTTTTTTGAGTAATCAACAAGAATGTCAGAGCCGAAGCGTGTAGAGAATTTGCCAAAGCGGTCAGCGTCTTGTGCAAATAGCTCTGCTAAATCCATATCTTGCGCAGATTCAAAGTGCGCTGTCAGTGCTTTCCAAGCTTCAGTTTGCGTTGGATTGATGTTTTTCAACATGGTCTCTATCCCAATTTTTAGTCGGTTTTATTCCCAATCCCCCCAAGGAAAAGGAACCCCCAGTTTAGCGAATAATAAACAGTATATTCTAAATACAGACGAGTGCCCGTGATGATCACTCGTCGTTACAATCTTGTATCTTGTTCACAAAGCAATGGCTTTGTTTAGTAATAAATTTTCAGGCGTAATTATGAACCAGAGCGCTTGCACTCTCCTTGAGTTAGGTCACGTATCGGTTCACAATGTAAACAATTTCAGTAAACACTTTATGAATGCTAAGCACTATAATACAGAGGAGTGATTATGTGGCAACAAAAGACCCTTTACCTCAGCGAGAAAAAGCGTGGTTTTCACTTAATCACTGATGAAATTGAACAACAATTGCCACAGCTTCGAGACTACTCTGTAGGTTTGCTACATCTTTTCATTCAACATACCTCCGCAAGTTTAACCCTAAATGAAAATGCCGACCCGACTGTGCGCGCGGATATGGAGAGTCACTTCAATCGTTATGTGCCGGAAAATGCGCCCTATTACCGTCATACCTATGAAGGCAGCGACGATATGCCTGCACACATCAAGAGCTCGTTGCTTGGCGCGAGCGTGTCGATTCCGATTAGCCATGGTCAGTTAGCTTTGGGAACATGGCAGGGTATTTACTTAGGGGAGCATCGAGATTTTGGTGGTGAGCGTCGAGTGATTGCGACGTTGCAAGGGCAGGTTTGAGAAAAAGGTAGAGCTTGGTTCTCAGATCGCTGCGAGAAGATCCCCTTTTGCAAGGGGATGACGATGTAAAAGGGGATGACGATGTAATCGGCTGTGAGTTTTTGGTGTGAGATATAAAGTCTATTTTTTACCGCTGTAGCTCATCTCGACACGTGAGGTGAGTTTGGTCACCAGTTCGTAAGCGATGGTGCCGATGTGGTCTGCGACTTCTTCAGAAGGCAGGTCTTCACCCCACAAGATAGCTTCATCACCTACTTGGTCTAATGCATCTGGTCCTAGGTCAACGGTCAGCATGTCCATTGATACTCGACCTGCTATAGGCACTTTACGGCCATTAACCAGTACTGGCGTACCATTCGGTGCCGTTCTTGGGTAGCCATCGCCATAGCCAATCGCAATCACGCCAACTTTGGTGTCTCGTTCACTGGTCCATGTTGCGCCATAGCCCACGCTCTCGCCTTGTTTGACGTCACGCACCGCAATCAGATGAGACTTTAATGTCATCACTGGCTTAAAGCCCATCTCTGCGGCCGTTTTGTCTCCAAATGGCGACACACCATACATGATGATGCCCGGACGAACCCAATCGAGCTGGCTTGCTTGCCACTCTAAGAGGCCGGCAGACGCCGCCATTGAGCGCTCACCATTGCAGCCTTCGGTGAGGGAAAGAAACAGTTCAATTTGCTGCTTCGTCATTGGGTTTTCAAGCTCATCGGCGCAGCCAAAGTGACTCATATAACGAAGCGGTTTCGCCACGTTATCGCAGCGATGCAAGCGCTCAACAAACTCTTGATATTGCTCTTCACGAACACCAAGACGGTGCATGCCGCTGTCAACTTTTAGCCAAACCACAACCGGGCCTTCAAGCTCAGCCTGCTCTAAGGCGTCAAGCTGCTCATAGCAATGGACGACGGTTTGAATGTTGTTGGTCACTAGCACCGGTAAGTCGTTTGGCGAGTAGAAGCCCTCTAAAAGCAGAATAGGTTTCACCACGCCACTGGCTCTTAGCTGTAACGCTTCTTCAATACGCGCCACACCAAACGCATCGGCCCCTTGGGCATTTTTAGCGATATGTCTCAAACCATGGCCGTAGCCATTAGCCTTCACCACCGCCATAATTTTGCTATTCGGTGCTTGCTGCTTGATGCATGCAAGATTGTGCGCCAGCGCCTCGAGATTAATGTGCGCCGTCGCCGCTTTCATGTAACTCATACGGATATCCTACTATTCTTCGTCAAACGCAGGACCTGCGTAGTTATCAAAGCGGGAGAATTGACCTTGGAACGTTAAGCGAACCGAACCGATAGGACCGTTACGCTGCTTACCAATAATGATTTCGGCAATGCCTTTTAGTGCACTGTCTGGGTGATATACCTCATCACGATAAATAAACATGATAAGATCGGCATCCTGCTCAATAGAGCCCGATTCACGAAGATCCGAGTTTACTGGACGCTTATCAGCGCGCTGCTCCAAGGAACGGTTAAGCTGCGATAGCGCCACTACTGGTACATTCAGCTCTTTCGCCAAAGCTTTTAACGAGCGAGAAATCTCAGCAATTTCCAGTGTACGGTTTTCAGAAAGTGAAGGGACACGCATCAGTTGAAGGTAGTCGATCATGATTAGGCTCAGACCGCCATGTTCACGGGCAATTCGACGAGCACGGGAGCGCACTTCCGTTGGTGTTAAGCCCGAGCTGTCATCAATGAACATGTTTTTCTTTTCCATGAGCATGCCCATGGTGGTCGAAATTTTCGCCCAATCCTCATCATCAAGCTGACCAGTACGGATTTTGGTTTGGTCGACTCGAGAAAGGGAGGCAAGCATACGCATCATCAGTTGCTCAGAAGGCATCTCTAGCGAGAAGATGAGCACAGGCTTATCACTGGCCATGGCTGCGTTTTCACATAGGTTCATCGCAAAGGTGGTTTTACCCATCGACGGACGTGCTGCCACAATAATCAAATCAGAGCCCTGCAGGCCGGCTGTTTTCTTATTGAGGTCGTTAAAGCCTGTTGTCACCCCTGTCACACCGTCTTGCGGCGTTTTGTAGAGGATCTCAATGCGCTCTAGGGTTTTCTCGAGAATGTTATCAACATTCTGAGGACCTTCGTTTTCGTTGGTACGATCTTCAGCAATTTTAAAGACTTTACTCTCAGCCAAATCAAGCAAATCTTCTGAAGAGCGTCCTTGCGGATCGTAACCCGCATCAGCAATCTCGTTGGCAACGCCAATGAGGTTACGAACCAGCGCTCGCTCGGCAACGATGTCGGCATACGCATTGATGTTAGCGGCACTCGGCGTGTTCTTCGCCAAGTCAGCAAGGTAAGCAAAGCCGCCAACGTCGTCGAGCTGCTCGCGCAGCTCTAAGTGTTCGGAAAGCGTGATTAAGTCGAGCGGGTTACTCTCTTCGAGAATGGCTTGAATACCTTCAAAGATCAAACGATGCGGTCTGCTATAGAAATCGCTGCTAATGACTTTTTCAGCCACGGTATCCCAACGTTGGTTGTCCAACAGCAAACCACCTAAGACCGATTGCTCAGCCTCTAGGGAGTGAGGAGGTACCTTCACTGAGTCCACTTGAGCATCTTTACTTTTCTGATTTCGACTATCCGCCATGACCTAACTCGATAACACACTAAGACCCACCATTATATACACAACTCAGTGTCGGCTAAAGTAAAGAAAACGCGACAAAAGCGATGGTTCATGAATCAATATTTGACCTATCGCTGACGATGAACGAATATGCCACACATATAATCCCCAACCCTTTTCTCCATGCCATGAGGTTTTCGTGTCCAAGAAGTTGTTATTTGGTTTAGTGCTGCTTGCGTCGCCGGCTGTCTATGCTGAAGAGTTCACGCCTTCTGGTGACAGTGAAGAGACTCCGGCTTCCCCGCTCAAAACCGAAGTAGAGTTTGGCTACCAAGCACACTCAGGCAACACCGATTCACAATCACTCAACGCTCGGGTTGGCGCTGAGTACACGGAAGGAAGACACCGTACCAATGGTGAATGGAAGTACTATCAACTGTACAAAAATGGGGAAGAAGACAAGAACCAGCAAAACTATTTGCTGCAAACCGACTACAAGTTAGGCCCAAGAACCTATCTTTACGGAAACTACAATGGGTTTTCTTCCCGCTACAGCTCGTACTTTGAAGACCATACTGTTTCAGGCGGTTTGGGTTACCAGCTGTACAATACCGACTCACTGCTACTTGAGGCCGAATTCGGTCCAGGCTTTCGTTATCAAGAGCCTAACGTTGATGAGATTGATGACGATGAAATCATCTTCAAGGACATAGTCAAAGAACCCATTGTCCGCGGTAACATTAATTTTTCTTGGAACCCATTGGAGAACCTAACGTTCGCCACCAAGCTCACGGTCACTGCCGGTCAAAGCAACACACGTATGGATACCGAGGTAAACGTCACCAACGATATTACCGAGACTATCGCTCTTAAACTTGCCTATGACAGTAAATATCATACCAAGGTGCCTAGCCCTAACTTGAGCAAGCGCGATTCTATCTTTACGGTGAACCTGCTTTTCGCCTTCTGAGGTTTGAACAACGGAAGCTACACCTCAAATCAATAAAAATAGGCAAAAAAAAAACACCAGCCGAAGCTGGTGTTTTTTCGTGTTCTTCTGACTGAAATTACTCAGCAGCAACAACTTGTAGTGCGATTTGAGCGAAAACTTCAGAGTGAAGTTGAACGCTGATCTCGAACTCACCAGTTGTACGTAGAGCACCTTCAGGTAGGCGAACTTCGCTCTTAGCAACTTCAACGCCTGCAGCAGTGATAGCGTCAGCGATGTCACGAGTACCGATAGAACCGAATAGTTTGCCTTCGTCACCAGCTTTAGAAGCGATAACAACAGCTTCTAGAGCGTTAACTTTTTCAGCACGAGCTTCAGCAGCAGTTAGTTGCTCAGCTACTTTAGCTTCTAGTTCAGCGCGACGAGCTTCGAACATTTCAACGTTAGATTTAGTTGCCATTACAGCCTTACCTTGTGGGATAAGGAAGTTACGAGCGTAACCAGATTTAACATTAACTGTATCGCCAAGACCACCTAGGTTACCGATTTTATCAAGTAGAATAACTTGCATTGTTTAATCCTCTTTTCTAAACGGTGCCGATTACTGATGCTTATCAGTGTACGGAAGTAGAGCTAGGTAGCGTGAACGCTTGATAGCGCGCGCTAGCTGACGCTGATATTTAGCGCTTGTACCAGTGATACGGCTAGGTACGATTTTACCAGCTTCAGTGATGTAGTTTTTAAGAGTTGCTACGTCTTTGTAATCAATCTCTTGAACGCCTTCTGCAGTGAAACGGCAGAATTTACGACGACGGAAGAAACGAGCCATGGGCTATCTCCTGATCTAAATTAAAGTCTTGATGTCGGTAATGGATAACCACTACCAAGTACTAATTGAGTAACGAATTACTCTGCAGATGCTTCTGGCTTAGCTTCTGTACGCTCTTCACGACGTGGAGCACGCTCAGAACGCTCTTCTTTCTGCTTAAGCATGATAGAAGGCTCAGTAACAGCTTTCTTAGTACGCATGATCATGTTACGTAGAACTGCATCGTTGAAACGGAAAGCAGTTTCTAGCTCATCAATTGCTTCTTGTGGCGCTTCAACGTTCATTAGAACGTAGTGCGCTTTGTGAAGCTTGTTGATTGGGTAAGCCAGTTGACGACGGCCCCAGTCTTCTAGACGGTGGATAGTACCGTTAGCTTCAGTGATAGAACCAGTGTAACGCTCGATCATGCCAGCAACTTGCTCGCTTTGATCAGGGTGCACCATGAATACGATTTCGTAATGACGCATTGGTTGCTCCTTACGGATTATTAGCTTCCACATTTGGCTCGGTCGTCCAGAGGAAGCAAGGAACTAATAAAAAAGACCGAGAATTAAGGACCGCGAATGTTACAGAAAGGGCGAACAATAAGCAAGCAATTTTAGAGGCGAAACCACCAAGGAAAGTGCCCCGCACTGTCTAAGCGCAAAAAGCCTTGCTATTCATCAGCATAAATCTTAACCGTTAATGCTCCATCGACGCCAATAGCGGCTCGGTACATGCCAGAACTGTTCATCGCAAAGTGCACATCACCATTAGCATCAATGGCGATCAAACCACCCTCTCCGCCCATCGTTTTCAGTTCCCCCTGAATCACAGTCTCAGAGGCTGTGTGTACGTCTTCATTGAGATAGCGCATACGTGCAGCCACCTCTCCCGCCACCGTTTTTCGAATAAAGTACTCGCCCATACCTGTGGTTGACACCGCGACATTATTATTCTCAGCATAGGTACCTGCGCCTATGATGGCAGTATCACCCACTCGACCGTATTTCTTATTGGTCACACCGCCGGTACTGGTCGCAGCAGCTAGGTTGCCCTGCTTATCCAGCGCGACCGCACCTACCGTGCCGTATTTCTTATCGTCGGGGTATTTTGATTCCGATAACGCAAACAGCCCTTTTTCTTTCATCGATTGAAGCTGCTCGTAGCGTCGCTCAGTAAAGAAGTAATCTTGTTCGGTATATTCATGACCTTGCTCAAAAGCAAATTTTTCGGCGCCTTCGCCAATCAAGAGCACGTGGTCACTATCGCGCATCACATCACGGGCGAGCGCAATCGGATTTTTAATATGCCGTACCCCCGCCACTGCGCCCGCATCTTGCTCTGCGCCGTGCATCACGGAAGCGTCCATCTCCACCATCTCATCGTGCGTCAATACCGAGCCTTTGCCTGCATTAAAATGCGGCGAGTCTTCCATGACCGTTACCGCTGCTACCGTGGCATCTAGGGCATCACCGCCTGCCTCTAATACGGCAGCGCCTGCTTGTACCGATTTACTCAATGCATCAAGTATCTCTTGCTTGAGCTCATCGCTCATCTGCGTTTTTAAAATCGTACCGGCACCACCATGAATAGCGATAGCAAAAGGCTGAGTCATACATCACTTCCTTATTATTCGTTCTGTTTCCAAGTACTATAAACGACAAAGGCCTCCCAATGGGAGGCCTTTGAAAAGCGTGTGATTAGTGAGAACCACAACCGCCGCCACCGCAGCAGCCGTCTTCTTTTTTCTCACCGTGGTCGTCACCACCACAACAGCCACCTTCTTCACCGTGACCTTCGCCACCACAGCAGCTACCACCACCTTGGTGAATGTGACCGTGCTCGATCTCTTCTGCTGTTGCTTCGCGAAGTGCTACCACTTCAACGTCAAACGTCAGTGTTTGGCCAGCTAGCATGTGGTTACCATCAACCACAACTTCGTCGCCATCAACTTCTGTGACTTCTACAGGGATTGGACCTTGGTCAGTGTCCGCTAGGAAACGCATACCCACTTCGATGGTATCAACGCCTTGGAATACGTTTGCAGGTACACGCTGAACTAGCGCGTCATTGTGCTCGCCGTATGCATCTTCTGGAGAAACAGTTGCAGTGAACTTGTCACCTGCTTCCTTGCCTTCAAGTTCCTTTTCTAGGCCAGTGATAAGGTTGTTGTGGCCGTGTAGGTAATCTAGAGGTGCCTCAACTGTTGCTTGATCAACAACAACACCGTCTTCAGTTTTTACTTGGTACGCTAGGCTTACTACTGCGTTCTTAGCAATTTTCATGGATACTCCAAAGGATTGGCACTAAAACTAGGCTGATGCAAGAGCACCCTAGTCTTATCAAAACAATGCCGCCGTTAAGCGGCGTGTGAGCATATTATGGGGATAGAAAATAGAAACTCAATCATTCGGGCTTAAAAATACCGATTAATTCTTCATCACTTCGTTCAGATTTTTCTACAGCTTTTGGCGTGCGCTGCTCCGTGAACTCACAATCCACGCACTCCACCCATTCAACATTGTTCTCAATCCACCAGCGCAGACTGTCTTGTGTTGAACATTTCGGGCAGCTCGCCCCGGCAATAAATCGTTTCTTGGTACTGCTCATGTTACTTCCTACTTTCCAGACGACTCGCGCCAACTAATCCCAAAAATTACGGGACTGTCGGTCGTTTTCCATTTCTCGGCCAAAGATTTCTTCGAGCTCTTTTCGAGCCTCTTTTGATCGTTGTGCCAACTCTTTATCTTCACTGTGCTGCGGCAACAGCTCTTTGAGCATGGCATTATCCAGCTTTTTAAAGTGCGCTTCTGCGCGCTTGGCCTCATAAGGGTGAAAACCTAGCTCAATCAACGCTTGGCGTCCTAGGTCTAGGGCACCTAAAAAGGTCTCTCGCGAGTAGCGCTCTACGCCGTGGTTCATTAGCTGGTACGCTTCTACGCGGCTTCGTGCCCGAGCAAGCACCTTAAGCGACGGGAAATGCTTATGACACATATCCACTACTTCCATGATCTCCTCCGGTGAGTCAGTACAAACGATGATCGCTTCCGCCTTGTCTGCACCGGCCGCACGCAACAAGTCAAGTTGAGTCGCGTCACCATAAAACACCTTGTAGCCATACTTTCTAAGTAAGTGGATTTGGCTTGCGTCACTTTCTAGTACGGTGATTTTGACCTTGTTGGCGTACATCAATCGACCAACAATTTGGCCGAAACGACCAAAGCCAGCAATTATGACTCGTGGTTGCCTATCTTTTACATCGGTTTTAATCGTGGTTTCATGCTCTTGATTGAGCGATTTCTCAAACCACTTTTTCTGCCCCATCAGCAACAGCGGAGTGGTGACCATCGATAAGCTCACCACCACCAATAGAAAAGCCGACTCTTCAGCGGGCAAAAGCCCCTGTGCACTGGCAGCGGTAAAGATAACGAAGGCGAACTCACCGCCTTGACTCAAAATCGCCGCCATTTTACTGCGCGCTTTGGGGCGGATCCCAAACAGACGAGCCAAGACATAAAGCAGCAGCCCTTTAATTACCACCAAGGACACCACAGCAAGCAGCACTTTAAATGGCTCGGATACCAACAGCCCCAAATTAACCGCCATACCGACTGCAATGAAGAACAAGCCGAGCAGTAGCCCTTTAAACGGTTCAATGGCGATCTCTAGCTCATGGCGATATTCGCTTTCCGCCAGTAGCACCCCAGCTAAAAAGGTACCCAGTGCCATCGACAAACCGAGCTTTTGCATAAAGGCGGCAATACCTACCACCAACAGCAGCGCGGCTACAGTGAAGAGCTCACGCACACCACTCATCACCACATAACGAAACAGCGGGCGGATCAAGTAGTGACCACCGACGAGTAACCCGAGTACACCGGCGAGCATCCATAAAATGTCATCCCAGTTGCCTGTCGTGTTACCCGCCAATACCGGAAGCAGCGCCAACATTGGGATCACCGCGATATCTTGAAACAGCAATACCGCAAACCCCGACTGCCCCGTTTCTCCTCCAGCTAAGCCCTGCTCTTCTATTACTTTAAGTGCAATCGCTGTCGAGGAAAGCGCCAGTCCCATTCCTATCGCTAAACTGGTTTGCCAGCTAAGACCAAACAACGAAGCAATCGCCGACAATATCAAGGTGGTTACCAGCACCTGCGCCCCACCGAGACCCAGTATCGGTACGCGCATCTGCCACAGTTTTTTCGGATTTAGCTCTAAGCCAATCAAGAACAGCAGCAGCACCACGCCAAATTCTGCGAAATGGAGGATTTCATCCACATCACTGATAAGTCCTAGCCCCCATGGGCCAATTGCCACACCCGCCAATAGATAGCCGAGTACACTTCCTAAACCAAAACGCTGGGCAATGGGCACCGCCACCACTGCGGCAGAAAGAAATATCACACTGCTTTGTAGGAAATCATTCGCCATTGCCATCGATCGCCTCCTCTGTTGTGAGCGACGACATCATCAATGACTCATCAAAAGGATGCATCAACCATTGCCGGTATAGCTCAGCATGTTGATAGCGCTCCATATCGTCCACCCGGCGTGACCAATAGAGCACCAATGGCTCCATCCACTGCATCTTACACAGCGCAGCCGTCAATTCGAACGGTTGCAGTATTTGCTCCAACGGGTACTTGTTATACCCCGATTGACTGAAAGCAGACTCTTTGCCCCCGGTGGTGATCACGCTGCGCCAGAACTTACCTTCCAGCGCACAATCATCACCAAACGCAAAGCCTTTACCCAACACTCGGTCAATCCACTCTTTGAGCAGTGAAGGACAGGAATACATATACAGCGGATGTTGAAAGACAATCACATCATGTTCCAACAACATTTGATGCTCGGTGCTCACATCAATGAAAAAATCAGGATAGAGGGCATATAAGTCGCGTAAAGTGACGTTATCCAGTGACTGGATTTTCTTAAGCATCACTTGGTTGGCGATAGAGTTTTGCGGCTCTGGGTGTGCGTATATCACCAGAACTTTTGGGGATTGGTTTGAGTGTTGTAATTCTGACGTCATTCCTTTAAAACCATCTCCATGCTTACGGCTTCTTAGACCGCCCTCCAACCAAGTAAGAGCCGGTCAATGTTATTTACCCTAATCTTTAAGGGTAGACAGTGATGATTGTTATTGAAATCATTCTGTTTTTGTTATCAGTTTGTTCCATCATATACCAAACTTCGTCCTTCGTGCAGGTTAGTTTGCCCCTGTTTTCCGCGCTATTTCTAACCTGCAACAAGGGATAAAGATCGACATTTCGGCACTTTCCTCATAGTATTCGTGGGTCGAAATTTCAATCACTAGCTAGTTGTTTCCTTATGATCACCTTCTCTGATATTCAATTGCTTCGCGGCGGTAAACCACTGCTCGACCAAGCTTCTGCCACCATTCACCCTGGTGACAAAGTTGGCCTTGTCGGCAAAAACGGCTGTGGCAAGTCCACTCTGTTTGCGCTGCTTAAAGACGAGCTGTCCATTGACGCAGGCTCATTTAGCCAACCCTCCCATTGGGAGCTAGCTTGGGTAGCACAGGAAACCCCTGCGTTAGAGCGCACTGCGATTGAATACGTGATTGATGGCGATCGTGAGTATCGAGCACTGGAGCAGAAGCTTGTCGATGCCGAGCAGCAAGATAACGGTACTCTAGTAGCGGAACTGCATGGCAAGATCGAAGTCATTGGCGGCTACAGCATCCGTGCTCGCGCGGCAGAGCTTTTAGATGGCCTTGGTTTTAGTCAAGAACAGATGACCTGGAATCTAACCCAGTTCTCAGGTGGTTGGCGTATGCGCCTCAACCTAGCACAGGCGCTATTGTGCCGCTCTGATTTATTGCTACTCGATGAGCCGACCAACCACTTGGACTTGGACGCCGTGATGTGGCTTGAGCGCTGGCTACAAAGCTATCCGGGTACGCTTATCTTGATCTCGCACGACCGAGACTTTCTTGATCCGATCGTCGGTCGCATCATTCATATCGAGAATCAACTGCTCAATGAGTACACCGGCAACTACTCTTCATTTGAAGAGCAGCGCGCGCAAAAACTCATCTTGCAACAAGCTCAATACCAGAAGCAGCAAAAGCAGATGTCACATATGCAGAAGTACATCGACCGCTTCCGCTACAAAGCGTCTAAGGCACGCCAAGCGCAAAGCCGTATCAAAGCGCTTGAGCGCATGGAAAAAGTGCTCCCAGCCCAGTTTGATAACCCATTTAGCTTCGAGTTTAGAGAGCCTGCAGCACTGCCAAACCCCATCATCATGATGGATGACGTATCGGCAGGCTATGATGACAACATCATTCTTGAGAAGATCCGACTGAATCTTGTACCTGGCAGCCGAATTGGTCTTTTGGGTCGCAACGGTGCGGGTAAATCGACGCTGATCAAATTGCTCTCCGGCGAGCTTGGCGCTAAAGGGGGCGATCTAAATTACTCTCAAGGCGTTAAGATTGGTTACTTTGCCCAGCACCAACTTGAAACCCTACACCCAGAAGAGACGCCGCTGCAGCACATGATGCAAATCGCACCACAGCACACCGAGCAGCAGCTTCGTGACTATTTGGGTAGCTTTGGTTTCCAAGGTGATAAAGCACTTGAAAAAGTCGCGCCGTTCTCCGGTGGCGAAAAAGCCAGACTGGTACTCGCGCTTGTGGTGTGGCAAAAGCCAAACCTATTGCTGCTCGATGAACCGACCAACCACCTTGACCTGGATATGCGCCAAGCCTTAACGCTTGCTCTGCAAACCTTTGAGGGTGCCATGGTTATCGTCAGTCACGATCGCTACTTGCTGCGCGCGACCACCGATGACCTATACCTAGTCCACGATCGTCAGGTAGCACCATTCAATGGTGATTTGGTTGACTACTATAAGTGGCTGACAGAGCAACAAAAGATCGAGCGTAAAGAGGCTCAGGCAAGTGAGCCGGATAAAACCTCAAACAACAGTGCGGCTGCTAAGAAAGAGCAAAAGCGTAAAGACGCCGAGTTTCGTAAGCAAACCGCGCCAATTCGCAAAACACTGACAAAGCTTGAAGAAAAAATGGATAAGTTATCCGCCCTCATCGCTGAGGCAGAAGAGCAATTATCTAATACTTCTCTGTATGATGCGGAAAATAAAGCTAAACTTAATGAAGTACTTGCCAAGCAAGCCTCCAGTAAATCCGAACTTGAAGAAGTGGAAATGGACTGGATGGCGCAGCAAGAAGTTCTTGAGCAGATGGAACAGGAATTCAATCAGTCATGACCCGTGAGCACGCATCTTCAAATCTCACTTTAGAGCACCTATGGCAGTTCAGCCTGCAATATTATGGGGTGCGTGAGGTAAAAGAGGCGTGCTTAAATCTGCAAAATCACTACCACGGCAACGTCAATCTACTGTTGCTATTGAAGTGGCTGGACGAACAGGCACTTCGTTTCCATGCCGAGGATTGGCATCACGTCCAATCCTGCCTCGGCCGTACTGAAAAGCTGCTGCATCAATTTCGCGATATTCGCCGTCAGCTCAAGCACAGCGTGGTTGATAGTTTATATCGTGAAGCGCTTGAGTTTGAACTCAGCCTTGAGAAACAGCAGCAATCCGACCTCGTTGATTGCATCAATGCGTTAACGCTCAGTCCCAAACAGGATGAACCACTTGTGCTCGGCTACTGTCGCCAACTTGGCGCTGAGCATCTCGGGCTTATCTTTGCAAAGCCAGTCAGCGAGCTCGTTACCAAATAAACACCACGCATGAAGCGGTAAGCAGCGCCATACTGGAGTTAAAGCGTCGCCATGCCGTGGGGGTTGCCAGCCAGCGGCGAATAAAAGTACCAAAACCTACCCATACCGACGACGTTTGGATCTGAACCAGCAAAAAGATCACTGAGATCCCCACCAGTGACCACCAATAGTAGTCACCGTTCAATGCGAACGAACTCACGGCGGTGACCGACATCACCCAAGCTTTTGGATTCAAGTATTGAAATGTCATGGCCTCAAAGCAGGTCATGGGTTTGGCTTTGCTGTCAGATTCTCCCTTACTGATCCCAGCAGTTAGAATTCGCCAAGCCAAATACAGCAAATACGCGCTCCCCAGCCATTTGAGAACTTCCTGAACCATCGGGTAAGTTTGGAAGATCACGCCAAGACCAGCGCCATTCAATAAGATCAAGCTTATCAAGCCGAGACCAATTCCAAGAAAGTGCGGGATCGATCTGACATAGCCAAAGTTCGCACCCGACGCTGTCAACATGACGTTATTGGGACCCGGCGTCCCCGTCATGACCAGCGCGAACAACGCCACCGATAGCAAAAATGACCACTCCATCCCTCTTCTCCTATTTCCGTAAAAATTGTACCGATACAATTTTCATAATTACGTTGATTTATTGTTAATTTGAGCACAAAATAACCCTAACAAAGCCATAATTCAGACGCAAAGGATTTATTGTCACCATGACAATCGAGACAATTACCGTATTCAAGCAAGATCCCGCTCCGATCTACAAACAGATCGCCGATCAGATCGCCACCAAGATCGAAGAAGGTGAGCTTAAGGCAAACAGTAAACTGCCTACGCATCGCTGGTTGGCCGACAAGCTTGGGGTTACCGTCGGTACCATTACTCGAGCCTATGCAGAAGTAGAGCGTAGAGGATTGGTTGAAGCCAAAGTGGGAGCTGGCACTTACGTCACCGATAGCAATAAGCCGAGCTGGGTATTTGAACAAAGCAGCGTCGCACAAGATGAAATGAACTTTGGTTACAACATCCCACCGCTGCTTGATAGAAGTGATATGCTCAAGCAGGCCATGCAACGCATATCGAGCTCCAATTCCCACCTAAACCAGCTCATGCTCTACCAACCACCAGCGGGACTGGATGCACATCGCAGCATTGTCGCCAACTGGTTAAACGACAGAGGCATTAAGCTCGCTGCGCATCGGATGTTATTCAGCTCAGGTGCCCAACATGCGATTCAAATGGTGCTCGATACATTCACTCGCGCAGGCGATACGGTATTGGTTGAAAAATACACCTACCCTGGTGTGATCAGCTTGGCTCGTCAGAATCAGTTAACACTCAAAGGCGTGGATATGGACGAGTTTGGTGTTACGCCAGAGTCGCTAGAGGTGTGTTGCCAACGCTATTCACCGCGCTTTATCTACCTCACACCCACATTGCAAAACCCAACCACGGCCATCATGCCAGAAGAGCGCCGCCGCGACATTTTGCGAATTTGTGAGTCTTATGATGTCTACGTGATTGAAGATGAGATCAATGGCCTACTGCTGGAACAGGCACCTGCGCCTATGGTGAATATGGCTCCTGAACGTGTGATTCATATTGGCGCCTTTTCCAAGTGTCTTGCTCCGGGTCTACGAGTGGGCTATCTGAGCGCCCCAGAGAAACTGCACCAGAACTTGGTCATGACGCTGCAAAACCACAGTTGGATGATAAGCCCACTATTGACCGCCTTAACCTGTGAAATGCTCACATCCGGGGATGCCGAGCGCAACCTCACCATCATCCATAACGAAATGAAAACGCGCATCGCCGTTGCCGTTGAAGCTTTGAGCGAGTTTGATATTCGCTATCAACACGGTGGCTTTCATATTTGGCTTACCCTACCAGAACATTGGCGGCTGAGTGATTTTGTCGCCCAAGCCGCGCAGCAAGGGGTGATCGTTAAGTCTGGGGAGTTATTTGCCCCTCCTGGCGGTTCCATTGCTCCGGCCGTGCGTTTATCTCTGAGTTCGCCGCAAACGATCGAGCAGCTACAATTAGGCGTAGATACACTTAAAGCACTATTACTATCCAATCCCGTAAGTGAATTTACGTTATGAGCAGCAAACACTTTATCGCCGCCAAAGGGCTAGCCAATCCACACATCCAGACGCTGATCCCACGCTTTGTGCGCCGCAAAGCGCTTTTTGAGCCGATATGGGAAACTATGGACACCCCAGATGGAGACTTTGTCGAGCTCGCGTGGAGTGAAGAACCACATAGTCAAAGTGCCCACGGCAAACCCGTGTTCATTCTGTTCCATGGTTTGGAGGGCTGCTTTCACAGTCCCTATGCCAACGGTCTGATGCACGCCTTTGCCCAGCAAGGCTGGCTGTCGGTCATGATGCATTTTCGCGGCTGTGGACCAAACCCAAATCGACTTGCCAGAGCTTACCATTCTGGTGAGATTGGTGACGCAAGACAGTTCATTGAGCTTTTGGATCATCGTTACCCAAACAGTAAAAAGGTTGCCGTAGGCATTTCCCTTGGTGGCAACATGCTGACCAACTATCTCGCTCACTATGGCGATGATACCAAGCTCAATGGCGCGACTGTCATCTCTGCGCCGCTCGACCTCGCAGCATGTGCTAGGCGCATTGAGCAAGGCTTCTCTAAGGTCTATCGCTCATACCTGCTCAGTTCGATGAAAAAGAACGCACTCAACAAACTTCATCTACTAAGCGAAGTACTCGGACTGACCGAAGAGCGCATTAAGAACATGAAAAAGCTTTACGAGTTCGATGATTTAATCACTGCCCCGCTGCACGGATTTAAAGATGCCGATGATTATTATCAGCGCTGCTCCGGGCTGCCTCGCCTTCGAGAAATCACGGTGCCGACCCGGTTTATTCATGCCAAGGATGACCCCTTCATGACACACGAGGTCATTCCAACCTTTACTCTTCCATGCCATATCAATTACCAACTGCTTGACCGAGGAGGTCATGTGGGGTTCATGACGGGCAGTTTGCGACGTCCGCGTTTTTGGTTAGAAGAGAGCCTACCAAGTTACTACCGGCACTTTATTGACTAGCCAAAAACAGCGATAGCTCCCTTTGTGAATCAGCAATGGTATAATCCTGCGGTCATAGAATTGAGAGGTATTTATGATCATCCCATGGCAGCAAATTGATGCAGACACACTGGATAACCTGATTAAAGAGTTCGTGCTGCGCGAAGGCACCGACTATGGTGAGTCGGAAGTGTCACTAGACGACAAAGTTCGCCATGTTCGCAGCCAGCTAGAAAGTGGCGAGGCCGTCATTGTCTTCTCCGAACTGCACGAAACCGTCGACATAAAATCTCGTCGCTCGCTGTAATTTTTCGGTAGCCGCGTGAGTAGCTGCTATATTGAAAGGCTATTGAACTGAAATTGGCCTACAAGGTCTAACTCCTTATGTGAGTTAGCAAATTTATAACGACAATTACAAATACACAGGAAGTGTTATGTCAGCAAAACACCCAATCATTGCTGTAACCGGCTCCTCTGGAGCTGGAACCACCACAACGTCAGAAGCATTTCGCAAGATGTTCAACATGATGAGCGTCAAGCCTGCATTTATTGAAGGTGATAGCTTTCACCGCTTTACTCGTCCAGAAATGGACATCGAGATCCGCAAAGCCAAAGAGCAAGGTAAACACATCAGCTACTTTGGCCCGCAAGCGAATGATTTCCCAGCCCTTGAAGAGTTTTTTCGCAACTATGGGCAAAACGGTACCGGACAGTTTCGTCGCTACTTGCACACCTTCGATGAGGCCGTGCCTTATAACCAAATGCCAGGCACCTTCACCCCATGGCAAGACCTGCCCGAAAATAGCGATGTGCTGTTTTACGAAGGCCTACACGGCGGAGTCGTCGACGGGGATGTGAATGCGGCGCAGCACGTTGACCTGCTCATCGGCATGGTGCCCATTGTTAACCTGGAGTGGATCCAAAAGTTCGTACGAGACACCCGCGATCGCGGTCACTCTCGAGAAGCGGTTACTGACTCAATCGTTCGCTCGATGGACGACTATTTAAGCTACATTACCCCACAATTTTCGCGCACCCATATTAACTTTCAGCGCGTTCCCACCGTGGACACCTCAAACCCGCTCAATGCTAAAGGCATTCCGAGTTTGGATGAGAGTTTTGTCGTGATCCGCTTGCGTGGTATCAAGAATGTCGACTTCCCGTACCTACTAGCGATGATTGATGGTTCGTTCATGTCGCGTCATAACACCATTGTCGTACCGGGCGGTAAGATGAGTTTTGCGATGGAGCTAATCGTCAGGCCAATACTTCAGCAACTTATAGAAACCGGGAAAATAGGTTAGGAATTGTGAGCCAAATCAGCCTGTTTTTTTGTATCGTGATCATGTGCACAGTTTTGTATAGATAAATAGGCTTTTGACACGATTAAAATCAAGAAAAGCGGCGCAAAAAAGGATACTATTTCTAGGAAACAGAAGATCGCTTGCGCCATCTTCAAAGTGCTTTTATGCTAGTAGGTCTTAACCAACGGGCTTGCTAACAAATATGGAAAGCAGCAAGCATACCCTGCAGAGGAAGTAAGATATATGGTTCTAGGTAAACCTCAAACCGACCCAACGTTAGAGTGGTTCCTTTCACACTGCCACATTCACAAGTACCCATCAAAGAGCACGCTTATTCACGCGGGCGAGAAAGCAGAAACGCTTTACTACATCGTCAAAGGCTCTGTAGCGGTACTGATTAAAGATGAAGAAGGCAAAGAGATGATCTTGTCTTACCTAAACCAAGGTGACTTCATCGGTGAACTTGGCTTGTTCGAAGAGGACCAAGAACGTACGGCATGGGTACGAGCAAAATCACCTTGTGAAGTTGCGGAAATCTCATTCAAGAAGTTCCGTCAGCTTATCCAAGTAAACCCAGACATTCTAATGCGCTTATCTGCTCAGATGGCAAGTCGTCTACAAGTGACTAGCCAAAAAGTAGGTGACCTAGCGTTCCTAGACGTAACGGGTCGTATTGCACAGACGCTACTAAACCTAGCGAAACAACCAGATGCAATGACTCACCCTGACGGCATGCAAATCAAGATCACTCGTCAAGAGATCGGCCAAATCGTAGGTTGTTCTCGTGAGACAGTAGGTCGTATTCTTAAGATGCTAGAAGAGCAGAACCTAATTTCTGCCCACGGTAAGACTATCGTGGTGTACGGTACTCGTTAATAGCGCGTCGACAGATTTAAAAAGCCACCTTCGGGTGGCTTTTTTGTTGTTGGGGCTTTTATTTTTGAGGTTATTGATGTGTACTCTCAAAAATTTTGTCCGCCGATGCGGCGACAAAGCCTTGATAGTAACTGCCATCGGCTAACTGGTAGCGCTTAGCAAACTCATAGAAACCACCAGGAATCACCTGGTCACCATCAGTAAATGCCACGGATACTTTGTCTGCCATCGTTGAGGATTGCTCCAAAAGAACCTCTGGTGAGCCTTTTACCTCGCCACCCGATTCATTAATTGCAAACCCAGCGTCACGAAGACGCTGATTGACCTCAACCACTTCGGCAAAACGATCAAGCTGGTTCACACTCACTGTAAAGTGATTCGCACCATAACCGTGAGCGGCAAGCCATGAAGCATACTCGCTTTCTTGCGCCAGCGTTTGGAAGTCTTGATAGCTCAGATCCCACAAGCGGCCACCATATAAGAAGTCAGCAGAAGATAGCTTAGCACTGTCCACCTGCGCCACTAGCTTAGCCACGATATCTTGTAGCGACTGAGAGCACTCTTCCACTCGCAATTCGCTGATAAACACCTTAGGAAGCAGAGCATTGCTATGTTCTAAGTGAATCGCAGTCAGCTTTTTGGATTCAAAGTCGTAATGACCACTCACCTCGTAACCAAGATCTAGAAACGGCTTAGCCAGCGTGTCGATACCCAGTGGCGCGACATTAAAGGTTCGCAGTGCAATATGGTCATTGATGAGCGACTCATCTTCCCTCAGCAAGTCATGAACCTTGTGAGCAGATGGACATAAGCGAGTAATGTAGTCTTGCCACAAATGGCCAAATAACGCGTCAACAGTCATAGCCTACTCCTTATAGTTCAATGCCAGGGCTCAAGGTCGCAGGAAGAATGGTATTGTCGCCTTCCATTGATGCCATAGGGTAAGCGCAGTAATCTGCTGCGTAGAACGCACTTGGGCGAAGGTTGCCAGAGGCGCCCGGTCCGCCAAACGGCGCATCACCACTCGCACCTGTGAGCTGACGATTGCGATTTACAATGCCAGCACGAATATGGTCTGTGAAATATTGCCACTCTTCATCGCGCTCAGAGATAAGACCTGCCGACAAACCAAATCGAGTGTCGTTAGCCAGCTCTACCGCTTGCTCAAGGGTCTCGTAGCGCACCAGCTGTAGTAGCGGTCCAAAGTACTCTTCATCAGGCAGCTCAGCGATGTCTGTCGCATCTAGCAGTGCTGGCGTTACGAACGCTGCATTGAGGCGTTTCGCCTCTACTAAGCTCTTACCACCGAGTTTCACCAGTTCAGCTTGCGCTGCAATAATATGGTCTGCGGCCTGCTCTGAGATCTGTGGTCCCATAAATGGTGCAGGCTCTGCAAACGGCTCATCAATGCGAATCTTCTTAATGGCTGACACTAAGCTTTCTACTAATTGATCACCTTTTTCACCAAATGGCACATAAAGGCGTCGTGCGCAGGTACAACGCTGGCCAGCACTGATGTAGGCCGATTGCAAAATGGTGTACACCGCTGCATCCACATCACCAAACGCTTCACTGACAACAAGTGGGTTGTTACCACCCATCTCAAGCGCCAGCATCTTGCCAGGTTGACCAGCAAATTGACGATGAAGAATATGACCTGTGTTAGCACTACCCGTAAACAACACGCCATCGATACCCTTTGAATCAGCAAGAGCAATACCGGTTTCTTTACCACCTTGAACCAGGTTAATGACACCAGCAGGCAGTCCCACTTCTTCCCAAATCTTCATCGCGATTTCACCCACCAGTGGTGTTTGCTCTGAAGGCTTAAAGACGACCGTGTTCCCTGCCAATAAGGCCGGTACGATATGACCATTCGGTAAGTGGCCAGGGAAGTTATAAGGACCAAACACGGCCATAACACCAAGGGGCCTGTGACGGAGGACAATTTGGTTGCCAGCCGCTTCGCGTTGGCTCTCACCTGTACGTTGGTGGTAGGCGCGAATCGAAATGGCAATCTTGCCTGCCATTGCGCCAGCTTCTGTGCGGGTCTCCCATAACGGCTTACCGGTTTCTTTGGCAATCGCAATGGCGATCTCTTCACTACGCTCTTTAACCTTGTCGGCAAACGCCAGCACAATAGCCTCACGTTCCGCGAACGGTCTTTTTTTCCACTCAACAAACGCTTTACGAGCGGAAGATACCGCCAGCTCGACTTGCTCAGGCGTCGCTGATTGGCCTTCCCAGATGATATTATTGTCGTAGGGTGACAGTGACTGAAACGCGTCACCGAGACCCGCTACCCAGTTGCCCGAGATCCATTGAGTTTGTTGAGACATAGTGAAGTTCCTTTGGTCTTTTAAATGTGGCCGCTGTGAGCGGCCATCTTATTGCTTGTAGAGGCGAGTAATGTTGCTTATTGAGCCAGCATGCGAACCATATCGCCATCAGCAACATTCAGTGCATCCGCAGTCTCTGGAGACAGCAATACGGTGCCTGACTCGGCGTCAAACGCCGCTTTAGCCGCCGTCGCACGGAAGTGCTCGAAAGAAGTATTAGCAATCAGGTAGTCTTGTGAACTGGTGTGTTCACAGACCGATACCTTGGCGCGGAATGAGTCTCGCACCGCTTGGATATTACGAAGATCGCACTCAACCGTTGGACCTGCATCGAAAATGTCGACATAGTTGCGACAAGTAAACCCTTCTCTCTCAAGAAGTTTTAATGCAGGGCGCGTATTTTCATGCACTTGGCCGATCACCGCTTGCGCCTCTTTACTCAGCAGGTTGATGTAAATAGGTAGCTTCGGCATTAGGTCGGCAATAAAGCCTTTTTTCCCGATCCCCGTTAGATAATCGGCCATCGTGAAATCAATAGAGAAGAAGTGTTCTTGCAGCCACTTCCAAAACGGTGAGTTACCTTCCGCATCCGATACACCACGCATTTCTGCAAAGATGGTTTTTGAAAAGCGCTCTGGGTGCTCTGCCATCATTAAGAAGCGGCACTTCGACATTAAGCGACCATTCAGACCACCTCGAAACTCCGGACGCAAGAACAAGGTACAGATTTCGCTGCATCCCGTGTAGTTGTTACCAAAAGTCAGTAGCTTCACCACGTTATTCACGTTGAGTTTTGGTGATGAATGCACCACGGTACTGATGTGATAAGAGTAGAAAGGAACATCCCAACCAATCGCACCTTCAATACCCGTTGTCCCTGCAACTTCGCCGGTTTCAGTATCAAAGCCAACCATCAAATAACCTTCGTCGGTAGGCGCTGTGACATCATGCTTAGCAAAGCTGTATTCTGAATGGGTAATTCGGTTTGTCAGAAGCTCTTCATTAACGGGAAGAGAAGTAAAACCGTGGCCTGATTCTACTGCGCAAGTATGCAGCGCATCGTAGTCAGACATAGTGATAGGACGAACAACAAGCATCAATAATCCCTCCTGACGCGAACTCTCTCGGAACATCCAAATCCGAGAGAGCATCTAAAAGCCGACTTATCGGCTATCTGCTTAAACTAGCGTACCAATGGCTTTGTCTAGTTTAGCTAATCCTTCTTCAACTTCTTGTTGAGTGATAACCAGTGATGGCGTGAAACGCACCACATTGGCACCGGCAACCAGCACCATCAAGCCTTGTTGGCCTGCAGCAACTAATACGTCACGAGCGCGGCCTTGCCACTCTTCGTTAAGTGCTGCGCCAAGTAGCAAGCCTTTGCCGCGAATTTCACTGAATAGACCGTATTTCGCGTTGATCTTCTCAAGACCTTCACGGAACCAAGCTTCACGCTCAGCAACGCCTTCTAGCACATCTTTGCGAGATACTACGTCGACTACGGCTTCTGCCACTGCACACGCTAACGGGTTACCGCCATAAGTAGAACCATGGGTTCCCACCTTCATGTGAGCGGCCAGTTTTTCTGTCGTTAACATGGCACCAATAGGGAAACCGCCACCTAGTGATTTTGCTGTACTTAAGATATCTGGCGTTATACCAAGGCCTTGGTAAGCGTAGAAGTTACCAGTACGGCCGTTACCGGTTTGCACTTCATCAAAGATAAGCAGCGCATTGTATTTATCACAAAGCTCACGAACGGCTTGAACAAATTCAGGTTGTGGAGAAACAATACCGCCTTCACCTTGTAGCGGTTCCATCATGACTGCACAGGTTTTTTCAGACATTTGCGCTTCAAGCGCCGCGATATCATTGTAAGGAATGTGCGTCACATCACCTGGCTTAGGACCAAAGCCGTCAGAGTAGGCCGCTTGACCACCCACTGTCACGGTAAAGAACGTACGGCCGTGGAAGCCTTGGTTAAAGGCAATGATTTCTGACTTTTCAGTGCCATGCACGTCCGCTGCCCAGCGACGCGCAAGCTTCAATGCCGCTTCATTCGCTTCCGCACCCGAGTTGGCAAAGAACACTCGCTCCGCAAAGCTCACTTCGGTGAGTTTTTTCGCCAGACGCAGCGCAGGCTCATTGGTCATTACATTACTTAAGTGCCAAATTTTGTTGGCTTGCTCAGTAACCGCATTCACCATAGCAGGGTGGCAATGGCCTAGACAGCTCACCGCAATACCACCAGCAAAGTCGATATACTCGTTACCTTGCTGATCCCAAACACGTGCACCCTCGCCCTTAACTGGAATCATCTCCATCGGGTTATAACAAGGTACCATTACCTCATCGAACCACTCACGAGTTACCGCTTTTTCCGTTGTCATAACACATTCCTTCTTATTACTGCGTGTGGGCGAAAAGAGGTTGGCCTTCAACAAGGCGGCTTTAGGGGAACCTTCTCTTTCCGTTGGCGACAGAACATTTTCTATCGACTTTCCACAGATGCAGCATTGTATTTACATTTATTTAACCATAGCAATAGTGAAAAAATCTTTTTAGGCGCACTTTGCGCCGGATTCAATATCGCCTTGTGAGTATTTATGCATCATAAATGAATTTGAATGAAGTATTTTTTGACGAAGAGGCAAAGAAACTGCTCAGGCAAGGTGTTCACTCGCCTCACATCAGTAAAAGCGAATAATTTTGCAAAGCCATAAGTTAAACTTATGAAGGATAAGAAAACAAAAAAAGGTGATCTAGATCGACTATTTCTGCAACAGGAAGTTACGCAAAAGCTCGTGCCCTTGCTCAGTCTTGATGGATTCTGGGTGGAATTGGACGGCGTGAATGTTGAGGGTCTTGTGACGATACCCCATGATTTCGTCAAACGCGCCATTCTCAAGCTCAGTCCATGCGGTGACTTCAAAGCAGTCCGGCAAACTGTCGCGAGCCACAATAAGCGAGTGATAGCGAGTCACAGTCAAGGGATTGTTGAGCCCAGTGAACACACTCTGGTTGGTGTGACGAATCGGTGACGTCTTACCATGCATGACCTGTCTTGCGCGTACCACTTCACCACCAAACACCTGGGCAATCGCCTGATGACCCAAACAAACGCCAAGCAGTGGCAATTTACCAGCAAAGTGTTTGATCACCTCGAGCGAGATCCCTGCTTCATTAGGTGTACAAGGGCCGGGGGAAATGACCAAGTGAGAAGGGTTTAACGCCTCAATGCCTGCAATATCAATCTCATCGTTACGCACGACTTTGACCTCTGTGCCCAATTCAGAAAAATACTGAAACAGGTTGAAGGTAAAGGAATCGTAGTTGTCGATGATGAGTAGCATAGTCAGACTTTAAAGGGTTGCGCACCAAGAGGCGGTATTGTGCAATACCTACGATGAAAGGCAAGCGCAGAATTATGGTTTATTAAAATTAAGGCCAGCTTACGCTGGCCTTACAAGTCTACAAGCATTAACGTTTTATATGACGTCGCTGACGACGATAAACACCAAAACCGAACAGCGCGAGCAGAGAAGCTAGGCCAGTTGAACCAGCGCCATCCTCTTTCTCTTCTTCTTGAGAATAATCAATAGCAATCAAGATAGGGTCGTGATCCGATGCTGAATAAGCATCTTGGTACTTCGCCATATCTCCAGTGTACTTGCTGCTGTACTCAAACAAATTGCTCTCCAGCGAGTTAATGTGCCAATCTTCAATCGCCACCACTTTCTGCGCCAAGCTTTGATTCGCCAGCGCGTGGTCTAGGTTGCCAAGCTCACCACCATAGTTGTATGAGAACGTCTCGGCCCCATGCAATTTGGTATTGAGATTCACGAGCCCATACCCTTGATTAATAATGGCACCTTGCTGCTGGTAAACCTTGTTAGTGCCATCATCATTTAGGCCAAGCGTGGTGTAAGAGGCGGTCTTAATTTCACGCTTGTGCTGCGCAGGATCGTAGTCGGTCAGAACGAGAATCGGATCTTCCATGCCATAAGCATTCATATCCCCCATCACCAGGATATCGCCAGATACCTGGTCGATGGCATCCCCTAGCACTTTCGCTGCCGATACGCGGAAGTTATTACAGTTCCCTTGCAGGTCGCTTGGCTCGCTATCTTCGACCCCCGCAATCCACTCTTCAATACACTCAGAGCCTTTTGATTTGAAGTGATTGACGACGATGGTAATGGACTCGTCACTGCCTTTCACATCAAACGTCTGCAGCAAGCTATGACGCTGATACTTGTCGTAGCTTGGGTTGGTGGTGTCATCTTTATCACGGCTAATCAAACCCGCTTCGATGTGTTGCTCTGGCATTGGTATCACTTGAGCGCTTTGATTCACTTCCACCTTGCTAGGCTTGTAGATCATCGCCACCATAATGGCATCACTGCCTAGATACGTATCTTGATGTTTGTCCGCAGCCTCAATCTCAACATAGGCGTAGTGGTCATCGGTATTATCAAATTCTGCATTCAGCGCAGTCACCAAGTTGTTCAGCGCGCTGCCTTCACCAAACCCATTATTTTCAATTTCCATTAGGCCGATGATGTCTGCGTTCATCGCTTTCATTGCCGCCACGATTTTCGCACGTTGGATCTCAAACTCTGCAAAACTCTCTGCACCGCGATTTTGACCAAGGGCATTAGCATCGCCGCTGTCTGCGACCGAGTTAAAGTAGTTAAGTACGTTAAAGCTTGCTACGTGCAGATCGGCATCCACAACGCTAGGGGCAGCTTTACGCTCGACATTGAATCCTTCACCTGCCTCGACAAAATTGCTCTTGTCGAGCTCGTTGGTGACAATCAAACGATACTCGTTGTAGCTGTAGGTAACGACGGCTTGCATGCCTTCAACTCGTGAGCCTAAACGTAGGTGATTTTCAGAGCTACCATTTTGATCCGGGTCAGTGGCAAAACTTGGGTAATAAGGGATTTGACCGCTCGGCGCTTTTTGATCGGATTCAACAAACACACGATGGTTGGCATTGTGCTCTGCAAGCGCTACCGCCTCGCTGCTCTCAGCTGGGTGCAACTGCGTCGGCTTGTACAGCGGTGCTTGGTAGGAAAGCAGCATGTTATTGCGGCGCGCAGCATAGTCGTAGGAGAAATTGCGCGTAATATGCAAAGCACTTTGATCGGTCAGCTCAACCAACATGCCTTCATGACGTTCAAGTGCTTGGCGAAGGTTTTCACCTTCCAGCAGTTCCAGTGGCGTCGCCGCAGGGGCGTTGCCAGAGCTCTGCTTGAGATAGCTGTTCATGTCTGACGCAAGCTGGGTATGGGAGTAATACTCTTGTACTTTCCCCTTCACACACACCACATCACCCGGTGCTAGATCAGCGACCAAACCGCCGGTGTGGACAAACAAACCATCGGATGTCGCAACGTCGTTATCTGGGGTGATATCTTGAAGGTAAAAACCTTTAGTCAGCCCAGAGGTGACAGCTGTAACCACGCCGTTGACGAAGAAATCTTCATCGGTGATATAAGGGTAGCCATCAATAAAGGGTGAGCTGTCACCACTGCCTTGGATTTGGCTAATGGTGGTAAAAGTTGGCGCAGCGCCAGAATCAGTACAAGTGAATGCCTCAGGCGCAGCTTGCAGATCGTAGTCACCTAAACCATCAATCACGTCTTTGTCTAACGTAACCCAATCCGAAGCATCAAACGTCGCACTAGGCTCAATGGCAGCAGTGGTTCTCACCAAAGTCACGTCCGTGCCAAAGTCCACATCGCCCATCACGCCAAGCACATCATGAACACTGCCGTCCGATTTCAAAATAGCGATAGGATCATCACCATTAAAGCTGGTGACACTGTTTTCCACTTCGTCACTCACGGCTTTGATCGCATCGCTTGCGCCAGAATTGGCAAACACCATGACCTGTTTCGCCGCGAGCGTTTTACCATCCAAAGAGAGCGTACTGCCCCAACTGCCATCGCCATTGGTTGATCGTGCTAACTGATAGCCATCAAGCGTCAACGGCGTATCGCCGGTGTTCGCTATCTCTATCGCTTTATTGTAACCACCACCTTCAACATATTGGGAAATGATCAGCTCGGCATTCGCATTGGCTGCCAGCAGCGATCCAATCGCCACTGCGAGCAAGGAACGTCGGTTGTTCGTTGTCATACATCCACCTGAATATCTCGTTATTGTTATTTAATGAAACTAAATTCAGGACAACTATCACGATAATTTATGAGACAAATAAGACAGATCAGGGTATTTTGAGTGTTTTGTCACAGTGCCTTGTGAGAATTTGTCGCACAACACTAACTTTCAACAGAACTGGTTCCGGTCATGCAATCGTTTACAAATCATGCACTTACTGCAGGCATAAAAAAACCACCCTGTTGGGTGGTTTTTTGTATTCAATGCTGTGATGATGTTATGGACGCGCCACAAAACCTACCGCTTTGTACGCTTTCGCCAGCATCTCTGCTGCGCGAGCGGAAGCTTTTTCAGCGCCTTGGCGCATCACTTCGTCCATGTAAGCACGGTCTTCACGAATGCGACGGTACTCAGATTGGATAGGCTCAAGCATAGCGACGAGTGCTTCACCAACATCTTTCTTAAATGGACCGTACATTTCAACGCCAGCGTATTGCGCTTCAATCTCTTCAAACGTTTTACCGGTTGCTGCAGAGTAAAGACCCATTAGGTTAGAGATACCCGCTTTGTTGTCCCAATCGTGAGCAATGCGTGGTGGTGTCTCTGTGTCTGTTTGCGCCTTGTTGATCTTCTTAAGAATCGACTTTGGCTCTTCCAGCAGCGTGATCACGTTTTTACGGTTATCGTCCGACTTAGACATCTTCTTAGTCGCATCTTGCAGGCTCATTACACGCGCATTCACTGTTGGAATGTACGGCTCTGGCACTTCAAAGATTGGCGATTCAGGGCTGTAGATGTTGTTGAAACGAGTCGCGATATCGCGCGCTAGCTCTAGGTGCTGCTTCTGATCGTTACCAACTGGCACTTGGTGCGCGCCATAAAGCAGGATATCAGCCGCCATCAATACTGGATAACCAAATAGGCCTGCATTCACATCGTTCGCGTAACGTTGAGATTTGTCTTTAAACTGAGTCATACGGCTCAGTTCACCCATTTGGGTGTAGCAGTTAAGAAGCCAACCAAGTTGAGCATGCTCTGGTACGTGTGACTGAACAAATAGCGTGCTCTTCTTTGGATCAACACCAACCGCAAGGCAGATTGCTAGTGCGTCTAGGGTTGCTTCATGCAGCGCTTTCGGATCTTGGCGAACCGTGATGGCATGAAGGTCAACAACGCAGTACTGGCAGTCATAGTCGTCTTGCATTTGTTGCCATTGACGTAGAGCACCCAAGTAGTTACCGATACTTAGTTCACCTGACGGCTGAACACCACTTAATACAATGGGTTTGCTCATGATTATGATTCCTTTGACTTCTTGACGAGATAATTTAGGAGAATGAAAAACCGCGTTATTTTAACGCGGTTTTAGCAGTGTACTCATTGGCGAGTATTTTGCCAGTGTTTTATAACTAGGGGATAGAAAGACACTGGCTTCACGGCATTTTGAGGTAGTTAAGCGTCGATACCGACTGCTTTAAGCACATCCGACACAATGTCGGCAACAAAATCAGGCTTGGCATTAGCAATCGGCTCACCGTGGTTGTAACCATAAGTCAAACCAAACGCGTGACAGCCCGCATTGCGCGCCGCAAGAATGTCATTCTTTGAATCGCCGACCATCAGCACCTGATCCGCCGATACTTGCTCTTGCTCCATCAGCCAATGTAAAGCCATGGGATCGGGCTTACGCTTTTCAAACGCATCACCACCCAACACGTGCTTGAAGTATTTATCCAGCTTGTGCTGCTCTAATAGCTCTGGAACAAACTTTGACGGCTTGTTGGTTAGCAGTGCGACGGTAATGCCGCTGGCAACCAAAGTATCCAGCGTTTGATGTACCGCTGGATAAAGGTGGCTAAGTTTGTGACCACTCGCTTTGTAAAAATCATCAAACAGAACACGCGCTTTCGCGAGCAGCTCTGGTGATAAGCTCGGATCAACATCAATACTCTGGCTTAGCGAGCGACCAATTAAGATATCAGCACCATTGCCAACATAATCGCGAACTTGTTCTTCCGTTACTGCTGGGTAACCAAGCTCTTGAACCGCTTGGTCAGCGGCGAGTGCTAAATCAGGCACGCTATCAAGCAACGTGCCATCGAGATCAAATACAACCAGTTTAATTGCGCTCATCATGCCTACCCGTTACTTGCTTTCTACTTTAGCAAGTTCAGCACGCATCTCATCAATCACCTCTTTGTAATCAGGACGATTGAAAATAGCGCTGCCCGCAACAAACATATCTGCACCCGCTTCAGCGATTTCGCGAATGTTATCAACCTTAACACCGCCATCAATCTCTAGGCGAATATCGCGACCAGAAGCGTCGATACGCTTGCGAACTTCGCGCAGCTTATCCAGCGTTGAAGGGATGAATGACTGACCACCAAAGCCTGGGTTTACCGACATCAGAAGGATCAGGTCGACCTTATCCATGATGTAGTCAAGGCAAGAAAGCGGCGTTGCTGGGTTAAGTACCACACCGGCCTGACAGCCGTGCTCTTTAATTAGCTGAAGAGTACGGTCGATGTGCTCAGACGCTTCGACGTGGAAAGTGATCATGCTCGCGCCCGCTTTCGCAAAATCAGGTACGATGCTGTCGACAGGTTTCACCATTAGGTGAACATCAATAGGAGCAGTAATGCCGTAGTCACGTAGCGCTTTACAGATTGGCGCACCGAACGTTAGGTTAGGCACATAGTGATTATCCATCACATCGAAGTGAACGACGTCAGCACCCGCAGCGAGTACTTTTTCGACATCCTCACCCAAACGAGCAAAGTCTGCAGAGAGAATGGATGGAGCAATAAGAAAGTCTTTCATACCTAACCTCAGTGAAATGGATTGCAAGCGAGTCTTTACATAACAGTAACAGTGCGCGCAATTCTACCGAAGCAAGGGGGTAAATCCTAGCCCTTGGCTAGGAGTTATTGATCTCGCGGTTCAAATAATGCCAACAATTCATCGACTTTATTGCGACCGGCGCCATTGCGGCTGATAGTTCGCTTCACTTTGACCACATTGAGCTGGGCTCCGTGATACAAGCGGCGCGTCAACGTGGTGTCGTGATTAGAGATCAGTACCGGAATGCCACGGTCAAACGCCGCATGCTCAGCCACATCGGCAAGTGCAGCCTGATCGTCCAAGGTAAAACCATTACCTGCATAAGAGGTAAAATTGGCCGTGTTGGAAAGCGGAGCGTATGGAGGATCGCAGTAAATCACGCTGCCTTTTCGAGCGCGCTTAAAGGTCTCAGGGTAACCCTCACAGACAAACGTGGCTTTCTTCGCTTTCTCTGCAAAGAACTCCATTTCATTCTCAGGGAAGTATGGCTTTTTGTATGAACCAAACGGCACGTTAAAGCCCCCCTTTTTGTTGTAACGGCACAAGCCGTTAAACCCAAAACGGTTCATGTACAAGAAGGCGACCGAGCGAAACATAATGTCGTCGGTTTGGTTAAACTGAGCGCGAATATCGAGATAAACTTCTTTACGATTGTGCTCTGGGGTAAACAGACGTTTCGCCTCAGCAATGTATTGCTCTGGCTGCGTCTTTAGCAGGTTGTAAAGATTAATAAGATCTGGGTTGATATCGGCGAGCAAGTAGTGCTCGTAATCCGTATTGAGAAAAATAGAGCCTGCACCAACGAACGGTTCTACCAGCTTTCTTGCGTCTGGCAAATGCTTTTGAATGTCTTCAACCAAGCCATATTTTCCACCAGCCCATTTAAGAAAGGCACGTTGCTTCTTCATTACTTGCTCTATCTACTACCACCCCAAAAATTAAGGCTGGGGAATATATCATAATTCAAATTGTTATGTTGACCTTTCTGGTAGAAAGGTCAACAGCGCTTGGTGTAAATGTTGACTGAGTCGCCGTTAACTCGCTCACAGGTGACTAGGTCGAAAGCTTATTCTGTCCAGCGAGCAATTTCACGCTTCACTTGGCTCAGCGCTTTTGGCCATGGGCCGAGCGACTTAAGCTCTGCTGGCAGCTTCTCCGCCGCATCACGCGCTTGCTGGATAGTCGCGTAATGATCGTAAGTGACGATATACCATTTTTCCTCACCGCGTAGGGTAGGATAAATTCGTACTGGCTTATCAAAACTGTGTTGGTTTAAGAACCTTTGCACATCTTCCATAGCAGTCATCGCAGCTATTTGTAATGTATAGCTGTTTGATGGCAATGCATTAAGCTGATCTCTCGCAAATGAGAAGCTGATCGGCGTTTGCAGCGCCTCAGTGACTTCCTCATCAAGAGTCACTTCTGGTGGTGGCTCAATAGCCACGGGCTGAATATTACTTGACGTTTTAGCACTGTCCACGGCTTGCTGAATTTCGGCCGCTTTTTCCACGGCAATGTCCGTTTTATCATCCAACAGAGCATCAACCACATCTGAGGTAATCACGACGCGCTCTCCGCTCTCAGCCACACCAACGCTTGCCGTTTCAGACGTGACGACCGGAGGCAGCGCCTCTGAATCGTCACTGGCGCTAAGCTCAGCTGGCATCTCTTGATTTGCTTTTTGTGCTTGCTCAGCAGTTACTTCATCTTGCGGCTGCTCTAAGGTCGGGATCACGGTTTGCTCTTTCACCGCCTCGGCCGGTGAAATACTCGGTTTGGGAGCTTGCAGTAGCCAGCGATAGCCCAAAAACAGTAGCAACACAATAACCGCTACCGTGGCAGCAATCTTGGCAGGTGAGCCTACCAATGAACGAATAATCACTTTCTTTTCCACTTTGTGCTCTCCTAGCGCCAAAATTTCTCCCGGAAGTGGTCTGGTATTAGTAAACGCCCTTTTAATTCTTTTTTCAACGCTTTCATCAAGATAGCGTAGAACTAAACTCTCAAAAAAACGCTCAGCTTCTCCCTCTGACAACTCATCCACATCGAGCTCAACCGGTTTTATCTCCAGTCCATGACTCAATCGAGTAAGCTTGCTTGCAACCGAATCACTGGACGTAAACAGCACCACACTGATGTTCTGTTTCGGTGTAGAGAGTGCAGCGCTATACAATAGCCACAATTCAGCGAGCAAGGCTTGGGAGGCGTGATGAGCATTGTCCACCACAATCACAATATTGCACGCCTCTCCATCAAGAAGACGCTCGATACTGTCATTCAGTGAATCCGTCGTACTGTACATCTGTTGTGGGAACAGCTGCCTTAGTATATTGCCTCGATTTACCTCATCCTCTTGATTGGGAAGGCTGGTCACTAAAGACTGGTTTTTATCATGCGACCAGGCCTCGAGGTAACGATGTGCCAGCCAAGTTTTCCCCGCTCCAGCTTCGCCTTTGATTACCACAAAGTTTGACGCGAATTGCGTCAGAAGTTGCACTCTCTCAAGCAACTGCGTCTGTGAGTCGAGCTCTAACACCCGTAATTCATAGCACAAACTCATCCAGGTTTACTTCCACCAATCAAAACTAAAAAAGGCTCCATAATGGAGCCTCTTATTTTATTCGCTGTTCTCGCGTAACCTCAATACACTAAATGCGATTGTGGGCTACTTGCGACACAAATCAATCGCTTGCTCAATGAGCTCTCTTGGCACATCCGAGACCACTTGGGCGCTGCCAATAGAGGTAGGCAATACCAAACGCAGCTTGCCAGATAGTACCTTTTTATCGCGCATCATGTGCTTGATAAAATCATCAAAGCTCATCGAATCCGGTGTATGCACAGGCAACTTAGCACGCTCTAACAATGTAATAATACGTGTCACTTGCTGCGGGGTAATATCACCGAGCAGTTGTGCAGTGTGCGCTGCCATCGCGGTACCAGAAGAAACCGCCTCACCATGTAACCATTTACCATACCCTAGTTCCGCTTCAATCGCATGACCAAATGTATGACCTAGATTCAATAACGCGCGAATACCAGACTCTTTTTCATCTTGAGCAACAACTTCTGCTTTGATCTGGCAACAACGCGCAATTGCGTAGGTTAGCGCTTGCTGATCAAGTGCATACAATTTATCGAGGTTTTCCTCTAGCCACTCAAAGAAAGCTTCATCGTAGATGATGCCATATTTGATCACTTCAGCGATGCCCGCTGCAAACTCGCGCTCTGGCAACGTTTTTAAACAGTTGGTATCAATGATCACTGATTGAGGCTGATAGAACGCACCAATCATATTCTTACCCAACTCATGGTTAACTGCCGTTTTACCGCCGACCGATGAATCCACTTGCGAAAGTAAGGTGGTTGGGATCTGTACAAAATCAACGCCACGTTGATAGCAAGCTGCCGAGAAACCGACAAGATCGCCAATCACGCCACCGCCAAGAGCGACCACCACGACATCACGACCGTAGTTGCCAGAAAGCAGATGAGTTTGCACCGTATTGAAAGTATCGAGTGTTTTGTATTGCTCGCCATCCGGCAGTTCCAGCAAAGAAGTTTTACAGCCTTTGCTTGCTAACTGGTCAAGGATCGCTTGAGCATAAAGAGGGGATACTGTGGTGTTGGTGATCACCACTACTGATTTTCCGTCGGGAATTTGGGCAAATTGAGCCGAGTCATTAAATAACCCGGCACCAATTGAAATTGGGTAGCTGCGCTCACCAAGCTCGACCGTAATCCGTTCCATGGTTTGCTCTCCTAATGAAAAAGGTTTCGATTAACCTTCTTCTAGCATTTTTACGATTTGGTTGGCTACCACTTTTGCACTTTGATCGTCAGTACGAACCACATAGTCCGCTACTTCTTTGTATAGATCATTGCGCTCGTCCGCTAGGCTCTCTAGTACTTCGCGTGGGTTATCCGTTTGAAGTAATGGACGTTTCTTGTCGCGGTTAGTGCGAGCAAGTTGTTTTTCAATTGTGGTTTCTAGGTAAACAACGATACCACGAGCAGACAGACGGTTACGGTTGTCTTTGCTCTTTACAGAACCACCACCAGTTGCAAGTACGATACCTTGCTGTTCGGTTAGATCGTTAATAACGGTTTCTTCGCGTTTGCGGAAACCTTCTTCGCCCTCAACGTCAAACACCCAAGCGATGTCTGCGCCAGTGCGCTCTTCAATAACAGTATCAGAATCAACAAACTCCATATGAAGTTGTTGAGCCAGGTGTCTACCGATTGTACTTTTGCCGGCACCCATAGGGCCAACAAGAAAAATATTACGTTTCTCAGCCATGTTCAGCATTAATTTACAACGTTAATTCAATGACATCGCCACAAGAAAAGACCGAAAAGGAACCTCGGAAAAAAGGGCTTGTGGCACCGATTCCTCACAGATAAGTCGTGATAAGACCCGAAATTATCAAGGTAAGGTGGCTTTAATGCAACTTTATTTTTAATCCTTTTCAATTAATGACTAATTTACAAAGAGTTACCGAGTTCTGCCAGTGCAGGAGTTGGGGTAATAATCTTCGGCGTCACAAAGATTAGCAGCTCACTCTTGCCGATATTTTCATAGGTTCGTCTAAATAATGCGCCCAAGCCTGGAATATCACCTAAAAGTGGCACTTTATCGATTTTATTGGAAAAAGTATGTTGGTAGATGCCGCCAAGTACCACAGTCTCACCATTGTTCACCAGAACCTGTGTACCAATACGTTGAGTATCAATCGCGACGGTTTCGCCCTCTAGTGTTTTCAGCACCTCCCCCACTCTGTCTTGGGTAACGTCAAGATCTAAAATTAGCCGGTTATCGGGGGTAATTTGGGGCGTGACCGTTAGCGACAGTACTGCTTTTTTGAACTCCACTGCAGTAGCACCACTTGATGTGGATTTTAGGTAAGGTATCTCGGTACCTTGCTCTATATACGCTGATTTCTTATTGGTAGTAATTAATCTTGGACTAGAAATGATCTCTGCCTTCGACTCATTTTGTAGTGCCGAAAGCTCAAGGTCGAGCAAAGTGTTCGTTCCAAGGCTTGCCACCTGAAACGCTATACTTGCGGCGTTATCGGATACAGCAGGCAGGTTTACATTTAAGAAATCATCTATCTTAAGTTCTTCTCCATTACCAGCAGCCACCAGGTTACTTTCAATAGAGCCACCCACGGTCGTATTACCATTGGTTGAACTCACTCCCCAGCGGATCCCTAGCTCTTCAACATTGCCCTCTTTGATGGTCACCACTCGCGCTTCAATCTGAACCTGCTTCACGGGTATATCGAGCTCCGCAATGATGCTTTTAATGACTTCTATATTGTCAGGAAGATCGCGAAGTAATAGTGAGTTAGTGCGCTCATCAACCGTCACAGAGCCACGCTCAGACAGCATGCTGACGGCCTCTTTACCACCTATCATAACCGCCATTTCAGAGGCTTTGGCGTAGTTGATCTTGATGATTTCTGACGCCAACTTACCGATTTTTTCGGTCAGTTGATGACGTTCTAGTTCAAGCTTTTCCTGTCGATCGAGTTCTGCCTTTTGCGCCACCAGCACTACGTCCCCTTTGACTCGTTTATCAAGACCTTTTACGCGCAGAATAATATCGAGTACATCGGTCCAAGGGACACTATCAAGGCGCAGCGTCAGGTTGCCTTGTACCGTATCAGAGACAACCAAGTTGAAATCGTTGTGATCGGCGAGAAGCTGCAGCACATTGCGAACGGGCATATCTTGAAAATTAATCGAGGTAAGCTGATCTTTATTGCGCGACTCCAGCGCCCTTTCGTCAGCGCGAGCTTGGGTAAGCTCAACAATGGTAACCCGAAGTTGCCTATCAGAGACCGCATATTGATAGTCAACCGCTTGTTTGGTTTTCACGGCCAGGCGCACATGAGGCGATTCATCAAAGACTTCGATGGTCGTGACTGGTGTGGCAAAATCGGTCACATCATAAATAGATAAATGCTCGGCTGTCACTTTGGTTTGCCTGAGCATAATGTTCAGACCATTATCATGACTACTAACATCCACAGCACTCTCCTGCTCAGAAAGCGCAACCACCAGCACGCCTTGGCGCTGTTCGTTGAGTTGAAATGAGACGTTGGTAATTTCATTAGCCGCAAGTTCACTACTTGTCAGCAAGCCAAGACTCAATGCAAGACCACAGATAAAGAAATTGATGCCCTGCACCACTAAACGTTGCACGTGTTTCTCCATTACTTCAATGCCAGTTTTATTTGTCTTTGGTACCAGCATCCCAATCCATCGGGCAAGGTTTCGCCCACTATTAGCGCATTTTCAGTTATTTGTTTGATTTGACCGTTGTTCTCCCCAAGAAAATGCCCCTCTTCCACTTTCACTACGCGTCTATTAGGCAACATCACCAAGCCTGTCATCTTGCCATTTTTACTCATGATTCCTTTGACCTGCAGCTCGTTAATTCGATAAAGCTCCAACCCCTGTTTGGTTCTGGTCTTCGGTTGCCAGCAGCTCTGCCCACGTTCGGGATTCTGCTGAGTTGCCATTTTCGGCAAGCTAAAAGGCGAGTGACTGCTCGGCTCTTGGAAGCGTACTACGTCAGAAGACTGAATCAATCGCGCCGCCATTTTTTGCGGCTCAGTGCTCGATTCTGTATTTAAAACAAACTGTTGCAATGAGTCTTGATTGGCATTACAGCCAAATAAACCAAGAAATAACACTGTTGCTAGACCGCTATTTTTCATCTTCAGCCTCCGCAATAAACTGGTAGGTTGTCGCATTGACGCGAAAGTGCAGTGTGCTGCTCTCCAAACTGACTCGCTGCCATTCAGCATTTTCAATTAATACAATGCGGGGCAGCGCTGCAATTGCCTGCGCATAGCGGCCTATATCGTCATAACTTCCCGTCAGTTCGATATCTAAAGGAAGTTTTAATAGAAACTTCTGTGGTTGACGCTTACCCCAGTTGATGCGAGTAAAAGTAAGATGGTTGTTGAGGCCTTGCTCGTTGATGTCTGCGAGCAAGCTTGCTAGTTCTTGTTGAGCAGGCAATTGACGCATTAGCCTGTCGTAGTGGTCGGAAAGTTCGCTAAGATGCGCTGACATCGCTGGCAACATAGCGGCCTTGCGAGCGACAACCTGTAGCTCTTGTTTCAATTGCGTTTCTTGTTGTTTGTAATAATCGAGATCTTCATAACTTGGCTTAACCAAAAGCCAGCCACTGACCAGCGCCGCCACTACAAAGACCATACCGACAACCATAAGCTGCGGTATCAACGGCCAGTGACTTAATTCATCAAGTTCAAGGTCGAGTGACATTAGTTCACTCCTGTTTGCGATTGTTTGGCTGGATTAGCAAGTAACGCCGCACTATCAATAGCAAATGACAGTTCAAATGCTTGATATTTATTACCAAAACGCTCTCGATCATGAACGATAGAGTGGAGTACTACATTATTGACCATCGTCGATTGTTCAAATCTATCCAGCATTTGAGCAAGAAAAGCCGTACTTTCCCCAATGCCGCTGACCTTAAATTGCTCCCCCTGCATACGAATCTTATCGACATAGACTTGAGAAGGGATCAATGTCGGCAGTAGATTCATCACCGCAGTTGTCTTATTACGCTGTTGCTGTAACCCATCAATGTAGTCAAGGCGTGCTTCTAGAGACTGCTGCTCACTTTTGGTCGATGACAATGCGCGGATTTGACGTCGATAGTCGTCGATTTCACCTTGTAGATAGGTGACCCGCAGTTGTTGGGTACTGACCTCACCCGCTAATTTCAAATTCAACAGATGTGACGTCGAATAACCAAGAAGCAGTGCCGCGGCGATCATCGCGATAAAGCGCTGTTGGTGCTGCTTGCGCTTAGCTTCCCGCCAAGGCAGTAGGTTGATTATCTTCATATCAATGTCTCTTAAGCCAATTCAGGCCATTGATGGCCGCTCCTACCGCAGAGGCATAGCATGGTGACAAAGGTTGGGGCGATTTGGTCTTACTTGTCGATAATCGCTGAAAATCGATGCTCGCTATTGGGCAGGACAAGGTCTTAGTAACGCTATCGATTACGCCCTCTTGCTGCGCGTGTCCGCCCATCAAAATGACCCCATCAATGGCCTCTTGCCCAGCCACCGAGCGATACAACTGCAGCTGAGAAGCAACCCGCCCAGCCACCGACTCAAACACCACTTCAGATAGCGACTTGAACTGACTCTCTGCGCGATTTTGTAGCTCGGGAATGGGCTCCAGCACCCATGACTTTGCCAGCTCAGGGGAGAGCGCCGGCGGTGGAAGTAGTGTCGCTTGTACGCAGCCAAGATCCAGCACCGCATGATTTGCCAACGATGGCGTATGAGCGCAAACCCAGCTCTGTATGCCGCGCAGTGCTCCATTGTTGGTATCCATTAACTTAGGACGAAAACCAAGCTTACTGACCACTTGAGACCAGTTATCGACGATCGATTGTTTGGTCACATGTACTCGATACGCCTCTACCGCCACGTTGTCTTCTTCGGTCTCTTTAATAAAATCCAAAGCAATGTCATCCATTGGATAAGGCGTCTGATGATTCATCGCCTGCTCAATGGCAAGCTCCTGCTCTTGCCCTTCAAGACCCGCCTCAAGTGTGACGACTTTGCTGATCACGGCACTTTCCGGCAGCACAATAGCAGCACTATTGCGAAATAACGGCGCAATCTTTCGCAGAATTTTAAGTTTCTTAACACTATCTTGATGTTTAAGGGCGTGGGGATCGGAGAAAATAGCATCACATCCTTTGAGCTCCAGATGGTTGACTAAGGAGATATCGGTCCCATCGCTGACCAAGACAACGGCCTTGGTGCTGTGATGGCCAATATCTATCCCGGTGATCCATTTTCTTGCCATGAAAAATAACCTCAACAAATACATAAACAACGTGAAAAGGTTGAGATCGACGCTCAAATAAGCGTTAATTAACCCTATAGGTATATTTTTGTCCTAGCCTACAAGTAATTACCTACTCGTAACCTTAATTAATCAGGAAAATCTCGGTGAAGTTCATAAAGAGACTGTTGGTTCTTGCATTCATTTGCATACTCTTTGGAGTTGGTACAATTTTTGGGTTTTACTACTACGTAAAGCCTGAATTACCTGATGTCGCCACCCTTAAAGATGTCCAACTACAAACACCGATGCAGGTGTTCAGCCAAGATGGGAAGCTGATCGCACAATTCGGCGAAAAGCGCAGAATTCCAATATCTTACGATGAGATCCCGCAAGATCTTATCGACGCCCTAATTGCGACAGAAGACAGCCGCTACTACGACCACTTTGGGTTTGACCCAATCGGTATTACCCGTGCAGCTGTGGCTGTGATCGCCTCTGGTAGCGCCTCGCAAGGCGCGAGTACCATCACGCAGCAGCTAGCTCGTAACTTCTTCTTGTCTAATGAGAAGAAAATCATGCGTAAGGTGAAAGAGATCTTTATCGCCGTGCACATCGAGCAGCTTCTCAGCAAACAAGAGATCATGGAGCTGTACGTTAACAAAATCTTCTTGGGCTACCGCTCATACGGTTTTGGCGCAGCAGCACAGGCGTACTTCGGTCGTAACCTTAATGAGCTCACTCTAAGTGAAATTGCGGTACTGGCTGGCCTTCCGAAAGCGCCATCAACCATGAACCCAATCTACTCTGTCGAGCGTGCTACTCAGCGTCGTAACGTGGTGCTATCACGCATGCTGTCTGAAAAGTACATCACTCAAGCTGAGTTTGATGAAGCCCGTGCCGAGCCAATTATCTCTCAATACCATGGTGCTGAGATCGAGCTAAGCGCTCCTTATGTGGCAGAAATTGCCCGCGCTTGGATGGTGAGTCGTTACGGTGAAGAAGCGTACGAATCCGGCATGCGTATCACCACCACGATTGACTCTAAACTGCAAAAAGCCGGTCACATCGCGGCCATTAAAAACCTTCTTAACTACGACGAGCGACACGGTTACCGTGGCGCTGAAAAAGTGCTGTGGAAAGCAGGTCAAACGGCGATGACTAGCGAAGAGATTGCTAAGCACTTACGTCGCCAGCCAACCTATGGTGAGCTTCGTCCTGCTGTAGTGACCCAAGTGGCCGATAAGTCAGCGACGGTTTATGTGAAAAGCTATGGCGAGCAAACCATTAGCTGGGAGAACATGAACTGGGCACGTAAGTTCAGAACGGACGACCGTCAAGGTGAGGCACCAAAAGCACCTAGTGATGTTGTAGCCGTAGGTGAGCAGGTTTGGGTTCGTGCTGCAGATCTGGATATCACTCCTGATGTGTCTCCCGAGGAAAAAGAAGCGCAAACTGAAGACGACCAAGTGGCTGAGCCAACGGCCATCACATGGCGTCTAAGCCAAGTGCCAAATGCCAATACGGCGTTTGTTGCGATTAATCCAGAGAACGGCGCAGTACTGTCTCTCGTGGGCGGTTTTAACTTCGTACACAGTAAGTTTAACCGTGCAACGCAATCGGTAAGACAGGTAGGTTCGAGCATTAAGCCGTTTATCTACGCTGCAGCGCTGGATAAAGATATGACGCTGGCAAGTCTTGTGAACGATGCGCCGATCAATAAGTGGGATAAGAGTGCAGGCACTGCATGGCGCCCTAAAAACTCACCACCGACTTACACAGGTCCAACACGTCTGCGTATCGGTCTCGCACAATCGAAGAACGTTATGGCGGTTCGAGTGTTGCGTGAAGTGGGTCTCGATGAGACTCGTGATTACCTAACTCGATTTGGTTTTGACAAGTCTAAATTGCCTCGCTCTGAGACGATTGCTCTTGGTGCTGGTAGTTTGACACCGGTTCAAATGGCACAAGGCTTCTCTGTGTTTGCTAACGGTGGCTACTACGTAGAACCGTTCTATATCAGTAAGGTAGAGGACCCATTTGGCAAGTTGGAGTTTGAAGCGAACCCGAAAATCGTTTGCCATCAAAACTGTCCAGATATGCAGGCTCCTGAGTTTGCCAAGGCAGCAACTGATGAAACAGCGCCAAGCATTGAAGAAGCAACCAATGCCTCTGAAATTGAGCCGCTAGATATCGCACAGTTCAACGAAGAAGATCTCTCAGAATCTGACGAGCCGCGCTACGCGCCAAAAGTCATCTCTGAGCAGACAGCCTTCCTAACGCGTGAAATGCTCTACAGCAACGTTTGGGGTGGTGGTAACTGGCGCGAAGGTACTGGTTGGAATGGCACCGGTTGGCGCGCTCAAAAGCTTAAGCGTCGCGATGTGGGCGGTAAAACAGGTACCACCAACGACTCTAAAGACGCGTGGTACAACGGCTATGGTCCGGGTATCGTCGCAACCGCTTGGGTTGGCTTTGATGACCACCAAAGAAAGCTTGGTCGTACAACGGCAAACGCTAACTTAGGTAAAGATCAAATCACTGGTGCTGAGGCTGGTGCAAAAACCGCTCAACCGGCATGGGTAGACTTCATGGGCTTAGCGCTTGAAGGTCACGAAGTGGTCGCTAAACAAGTACCAAACGATATCACTCGCGTGCGTATCGACCGAGATTCGGGTCTTCTGACCAATAAGACCGATGGTTCAACCATGTTTGAATACTTCAAGATTGGAACTGAACCGACTGAGTACGTACAGGAAAGCCTAACGGACACCTTGTACTCTAGTGATGAGTCTGACGGTGAAAGTCTGTTCTAGATTGGACTTAACAAGTAAAAGGGGCGCTAAGCCCTAATGCCGTTCACTTAAGGTGAGCGGCATTGTTTTTTCTCGGGTATCGGCTTGGCTTTTTCTTCACTACCCTTGGGAAGGATCTTTCCCGCCTAGGCTCAAGTATTAGGCTCTCGCTCATTGAGTAGAAGTTTTGGAGTTGCCTCGGTATTGCTCCTGGTGACGAGTATGGAAGCCCCACTATCAGGCGCATGATGTGAGCTAATGCTCCATTGAAGCTAAGTTGGTATGGTAAGTAGTCGCCATTCAATGTGTTACACATCTGAACCATTTGATACCTGACTAAGTTGTATGTCAGTAATATCCCCCAGAGTTCTTGTTTAACGAGCTCTGGGAGTCGGCTGCGCAGCGTAAGGCGATTCCCTAGCATATATTGTTTTTGCTCCCTGTAGCCGAGTTCAATTTCCCAACGATACCCATATAAACCTACAATATCTGCTTTTGGATAAAGCATAGGGTCAAGCATTGAAGTGAGAACATCGTATTGCTTGCCGTCTTTGACTCTCGTGATTAAACGTACAACAACCTCTTGTCCTAACTTCGGCCATTTCTTACGCGCTTGCGGATTGCTCTTCAGCTTTATTAGTTTGTCTTGTCGGCCAAGAGACTGAACGACCTCATAATTTAGACCTTTCTTCATCGGGATAAGCCAATGTCGATTGAGCCCCTGTGAGCTCCATGCATCCAGTAAACCAAGAGAGTAAAAGCCTTTATCGAAGAGCGTTAAGCTATTATCAGGCGTTGTTTCTATGAGTTGTTCTGCTAACTTCATTTCATTGACGCTATAACAGTCAAAGGCACTGCCTGTGATTAAATGACTGCTTAATTCCATCTGACATACCATGCGAACCTGTGGATACTGCGTTTCTATACCGTCTCGATTGGTGGGCTTGGCAAAAGCGCTAGCGTTATCTTCCGTGTCTTCAGTGCGCCACAAGACCCCGTCGACACCTAACAACGTAAGCCCATTCCAATTTGGAAGGTTAGCGTGTGCGAACCAATGGCTTTGAGTACACTCAAAAAGAGCTTTAGCGGCAGATTCACCGAGACTTTTTCTGCGCTGTGTTAGTGCGCTTGGAGCAACAAACGGCTTACCCGAACGGTCAACAATGTCGAGCATATTTACGATATCAGCCATAGACTTGTCGTTATAGATAGCCATTCCAACTAACAGCCATGCCATCGATTCCAAAGTCAGTTTTCGTTTTCTAAGGGTGACAGTATCTGTCAGTTCATAGGCTTCTTTGATGAGTTCAATAGGTAAGAGGTCTGCGAGAGTTTCAACTTGATTTGGTTTGTAGTTGTTGATGATGTCGAGGGCTTGAGAAACGTGCATAAAAAAATCCGATAAACAGGGTCTATCGGATTTTTACACACTGGTGGGATCATTCAATTGATCTGCCGATTAATGTTTAACTGATCGGCATTAGCGCTAAGCCCCTTTTTTATCATCTGAATTTCAGCACTAAGCACTAAGATAGCGACTAATCGACTCCGCCAATTTCTCAAAGCGCGCACGCAGCGGCGAGCCTGGGCGATAGGCTAAAACAATACTGCGAGACGGCGTCGGATTCACCGCAGTTACGTAGCACACGCCATCCTTCTCTTTCTCTTTAGGCAGAGACAGTTCAGGCAGCAGAGTTATGCCTGCCCCAGCGGCCACCATGTTACGCAACGTCTCTAAGCTGGTGGCTTTGAATCGTTCATCATCTCTCGCACCAGCAGCAAAACAGAAGCCAAGGGCTTGGTCGCGCAGACAGTGTCCGTCACCGAGTGACAGCACGGTTTGCCCTTTGAGCTCATCCATCTCTATCTCATCACGCTTTGCCCAAGCATGGTCGCATGGCACCGCAATACTCATCGGCTCATTAAAGACTTCAATCTCTTTAAATGGTGCAGTTTCTGGCACTGACGCTAGCACTAAGCAATCGAGCTTACCTTCTTCCAACTGTCTGACCAATTGGTGGGTCTGAGCCTCATGTAAGAATAACTCAAGATCGGGAAATGCCTCTTTTAGCTGAGGCACAATTCGAGGCAACAAGTAAGGCCCAACAGTCGGGATAAAACCAATATGCATTGGCCCCATCATCTCACCGCTTTGCCCCGCAGCCATCTCACGAAACGTCTTTACTTCCTTAAGGATACGCTTTGCTTGCTCAACCAGCTGTAAACCGGCATCCGTAAACAACACTCGGCGACTGCTGCGCTCTAACAGAGAGGTACCAATCTCATCTTCCAATTTGCGGATCTGACCACTTAGTGTCGGCTGACTAACAAAGCAAGCTTCTGCTGCTTTACGAAAATGTTTGTGTTCAGCCAGGGCCACTAGGTATTCAAAATCACGAATGTTCATCGCATGCTCCGATAGAATTTGACTATCGATACCATAACAATAAACGATTAGAACTATCAAACCATTTTTTTGATAATAGTCCCATCGAAGCAAAGCAATAAACGCTACTCTCTGTTAGCAACGCTAGACTCACAAGAATTTAATTATCCAGAAGGACATCAGTATGTTTGCATCTAAAGAAGGCCAAGCAGTACCTCAAGTGACATTCCCAACTCGTCAGGGTGATGCGTGGGTCAACGTAACAACAGATGAGCTGTTTAAAGACAAGACGGTGATTGTGTTCAGTCTACCAGGTGCATTTACGCCAACATGCTCTTCGAGCCACCTGCCGCGCTACAACGAACTATTTCCTGTGTTCAAAGATCACGGTGTAGATGAAATCCTATGCGTATCAGTAAACGACACCTTCGTGATGAACGCATGGAAGTCAGATCAAGAAGCAGAAAACATTACCTTCATTCCAGATGGTAACGGTGACTTCACTGATGGTATGGGTATGTTGGTTGAGAAAAACGACCTTGGTTTTGGCAAGCGTTCATGGCGTTACAGCATGCTGGTGAAAAACGGCGTGGTAGAGAAGATGTTCATCGAGCCAAACGAGCCAGGCGACCCGTTCAAGGTGTCAGATGCAGATACGATGCTGAACTACATCGCGCCAAGCTACAAGACTCAAGAATCCATCACAGTATTCACTAAGCCAGGTTGCCCATTCTGCATGAAAGCGAAGCAAAACCTGATTGACCATAACCTTCAGTATGAAGAAATCGTATTGGGTAAAGACGCAACTACTGTGACTTTACGTGCCGTAAGTGGTCGTACAACTGTACCGCAAGTGTTTATCGGTGGTAAGCATATTGGTGGTAGTGAAGAGCTAGAAGCCTATTTGGCATAATAAATAGAGCTAGGGTAGTAATGCCCTGGCTCTACTTCCATTCCTATGACGCTCACAACAAACCAACCTATTCTCTTTATCAATTACATCCTTAACAGCATCCACTCGCAATCCCCCCACAGCGAATCGACAATTTATTTGACGTTAGGTAGCGTGCAGTCGACAAGCTAAGGCAATCTCGAGAGGAAAAAATGAAGCTGAAGACGTTCAAGGAGCAGGAACTACTATTCACAGAACAAGAAACTAAAGAAATTCTTGCTCTGTTCTTTCCCTCACTTAAGAATGACATTAACGATCTGGTAGTAACCGATTTTTATCGGGGATTTGCTCAAAGCCTGTTGCTTGAGGCCATTGATGCGACTTATAACATTGGATTTATGCTTGCCATTTATGAGTCAACAATCAACCCTAGATTGCCTCTTCGTAAAATTATAGAAAAGCTCATTACGAATCTAGCTCCCCACTTTTATCAATATGCTACTCAAAAAGATCTACGTAAAGTTAAGATATATGAGTTTGTTATTAGAACGTTAGAGTCGCGCTTTAAGTCCTACTTTTCTATGTGTCTGGACGGCATTGCAAAAAACAAACCTCTCATTATTCCTCACTACGCAAATACAAAACCTCTAGAAAGACTTTGGATAAACGTATGAAAAAAAAGTTATTTCTCTTTTTTACAGTAGTGGCTATAACGATTGTAATTCTGCCTTCAGAAGAGCGTGTAATGTGGTGTGCTTCTGGGGTTGAAATGAAGGTGTTCAATCGCGACCAATGCTTGGCATACTTCGAATACATAGGACCATCGAATGAACTTATTGAAATCGTAGCAAGGGACTTTGGATTGACTACTCTTTTAAATACTGAGGGCACTTTCCATAAATATGAGTTGATTCAATCTCTACTAGACAGCAACTATGACATCAACTTTGTAACTAGTAACCAAGCATTACCCCTAGTTAGTGCTGTTGTACAAGATAACCTCACCATGTTTGAATGGCTACTTTCTCGCGGTGCTGACCCTAGTTTAAATGACCCTCTGACTGAGAAGGATGTGAGGCAATTACTCTACGTTTATCTAGATGAAAAGCCGACTGCCAATCGATATAAAATGCTTGAGTTACTCAATCAATCGTAACAAGCCTAGTCAACTAATCACAAAGATTTATACCCGAATACACCTTGAACTCGGGCACATTATGTCAATTATTTTTCAGCCGCGATAACAGAGATCTCCACCAGCAAGGCCTCACGGGCCATATCTCCAGTCACACAAGCACGAGCTGGCGCATGGCCTGCGGGTACCCATGCGTCCCATACTGCGTTCATGGCTTGGAAATCTTGCATGTCTTTAAGGTATATGGTCGCAGACAGCATGTGCTCTTTGTCACTGCCCGCTTCAAGTAGCAGAGCTTCGACCTTATCAAGCATGGTTTGTGTCTGCTCTGTAATGTCTTTAGTGGCATCTGCACACACCTGACCACAAAGGTAGATGGTGCCATTGTGCTTAACGATGCGGCTCATGCGCTCTCTAGTATGAAGGCGTTCAATCATAATGTTATTGCTCTTTTTTTGGCTATCCGAACGATAGGGCTGAAACAGGAAGGCCTATTCTATCGGATACCAAGGACAAGCAACACGCGAACATTGTGACATGCTTGGCGAACCGCAGTTTTTCTCGCTGCGGGCAAAAGCAAAGAGTTAGATCAATCGAACGTGAGAGGTTTAGGTTGAAAGGGGAGAAAACTTTGAAAAGCGCTAAAAAGAAAAAAGCCCCGTAATCAACCTTGATTCGGGGCCTTCTTAGATTCTTCTAAGAAAAAGCAGTGGTACTTTAATAGACCGTGCCTTTTCTTGTTTGTTCCCAGAAAAATGATCTTTTTTTAAAATTTTTCCGATATTTTCGTTACTCACTTATTTTTCAATAAGTTACGCAACGTTCATCTTGGCAATAATTTGCTCTACCAAGTTCACTTCCAACGCTACCTCATCACAAGCATGCTGTCGTGGACATTGGTCACAGTCTTTCAGAACTTTCTCAGGCAGCAGCGTCTTCGATGTTGGGATGAAGTCGTGCTTCATAAAGAACTCTGGCGTACGAGTCAGAACGAACACTTTCTTAATCGCCATCTTACGTGCTTTCTCTACCAAGTGCTGAACAATCGCTGTGCCCTGCCCTTGACCTTGCCAGCCCGCTTCAACACCTAGAGAGCGGATCTCTGCCAGCCCTGAGTCATACACATAGAGCGATGCACAACCAGTAACCTCACCATGATGCTCTGCGACGGCGAATGAGCCAATATCACGCACCAGTTCATTGCGGCTACGAGGTAGGTTTTCACCAAGGTTCGCCCAGTAAGCCACCATGCTCTCTAGCGCATCGATATCTGTCAGACGAGCAGATCGCACTTTCACCGCTGAATTATCACGTGCTGTGAGACGTTTCTCAGCTTGGTCTACCGCGTAAGCGACTTGCTGCGGCGCTACACCACCAAGCGCATTACGTTTCTCTAGACAGCTCTCAATCGTCAAGATGTCGTAAACATCGTTCTCAATCACTGGCGAGAACTCTTTCAGCTCTTCAATGGAGAGCTCTTCGAGTGCACAGCCTTTGGCAATCGCACTCACTACTGCAACACCTACGATATGGTGCGCTTCACGGAATGGAATACCTTTAGCAACTAGGTAGTCCGCAAGCTCAGTAGAGTTTGCATAGCCTTGCTTCGCCGCTTCTAGCGTACGCTCGCCGTTTACCTTGATACCATCGAAACACAGCGCGGCCATTTCCATGCAGTCACTCCAAGTGTCGAGTGCATCAAACAGACCTTCTTTGTCTTCTTGCATATCTTTGTTGTAGGCAAGTGGCAGTGCTTTCACTGTCATCATCATGCCAGCTAGCGAGCCGTAAACACGACCGGTTTTACCACGGATAAGCTCTAGAGCATCTGGGTTCTTTTTCTGAGGCATCAGAGAAGAGCCAGACGTCACGGTATCCGCAAGTTCAATAAAGTTCGACTCACCTGAGTTGTAGAAGATCATATCTTCAGCCAGACGCGATAGGTGCAGCATAGAGATAGAGGCGATAGACATTAGCTCCATCACGTGGTCACGGTCAGACACCGAGTCCAAGCTGTTGCGTGTCGCTCTTCTGAAGCCGAGGTTATGAGCAAGCTGCTCACGATCCATTGGGTAAGCGGTACCTGCCAGTGCACCTGAACCCAGTGGGCAAGTATCTAAACGCTTAATGGCATCATCCAAACGAGAGTAATCACGCTCAAACATCTCAACGTACGCTAAGCACCAGTGAGCAAACGTCACAGGCTGAGCACGCTGAAGGTGGGTATAACCAGGAAGAACGGTATCTTGATGTGCTCTTGCAACCTCAACCATCTGCGATTGCAGTCTATCGAGACCCAGCAAAAGTTGCTGGCCTTGCTGACGACACCAGAGTTTAAGGTCGGTCGCCACTTGGTCGTTACGAGAACGGCCAGTGTGTAGCTTCTTACCTAAGTCGCCCACTTTGCCAATCAGCTGTTGCTCAACCCAACTATGGATATCTTCCGCATCCGATCTTAGGATCTGCTTTGGATTCTCCATCACTTCGAGTTTAAGCTCGTTTAGCGCTAGCTCTAGCTTCTGCTGTTCATCTTCAGTCAGAACGCCAACCGAAACCAATGCCTTTGACCAAGCAATTGAGCCAACAATGTCTTGCTCAGCAAGTCGGTAGTCAAAGCGCAATGAATCATTAAAGTCTTTGAATCTCGTATCTGCTGCTTGGGTAAATCTTCCGCCCCATAATGCCATCGTGTCTCTCCTAACTGCTCAGTTTGCGTCGCTGCTTCTGTGGTTACTTATTGTAAGAATAAACCGCTATTCTCGCTGAGTGAATTGAATGCAACTCAGTGTCTTTGTTGATAGGGTTCAAGGTACGACAAACCGAATTAAAAATAAAGTAAAAATTCATTTATTTCACATAAATATTCATGCGAATTTTGATTTTTTCTCATTCCTCTTCGGTAAGTTCTATTGATGATATTCAATAGACCTCACTTATACAATCAACGCACAACTCAATAAACACCAACACATTCATAAGAAACATATGATTATATCAAGAAATTATAAAATTAAAGATATACGTCACACGTTATCAACCCTCTTGTAGATCACTCAACAATCAATAAGCATCATAACGCACTGCAATTGTAGCTTGTGATATCGGTTCCGTTTATCTAGCTACTAGTTGCTAATTCAAACATAGGGAAATCAGAATGAATGCAATAAAAACATATAATAAAACTCTTTTGGCTAGCGCCATCGCTACAGTTTTTATTACGGGTTGTGGTGATAGCTCTTCGGATGGTACCCCAAATACTGGAATATCTGAGCAAAAAGATGCAGTCGTGCAAGTAGAACAACTACTTTTGGACAGTGCGGAATGTAGTTATGGTGGTATTAAAGTTTTAGCAGGTTACGACGAAAACGAGAACGGAACGCTAGAACAAGATGAATACATTTCAAACAAAACTATCTGCAACGATGGCACAGGTGAAACGTCAGACGAAGGCAGTGATATATTCAATCAGGCTCTTGTAACCACGGTTCTAATCGCAAAAGATGACAATCGTTGCAGCGCAGGTGGTCAACAAGTTTTAGTAGGCATTGACCACAACAACAATGGACTACTCGACAATAGCGAAATTCTAGAAAACGAGGTCTTGTGTAGTGTTGGGGCTGATTTCGCTCCAAGTCCAATAATCAATGCCATCACAGTGAACCCAGCAGTGGTTGCAGCGGGGTCGAGCGCAACATTGACCGCCACGGTGTCCAACATGAGTGACAGTGACGAGCTTATTTGGAAAGACAGTCAAGGAAATGTACTGCTCCCTCAAGACGTTAACACACCAAATGTGCTGTCTATTACAGCGAGTGCCGCCTCTGGAACGGAAATATACACGCTGGAAATTGCGACCATCAACGAACAGGGGCAAAATATTGTTCAACACAAAGACGTTCAAATCACCATCGCTGATGCCCCAGCTCCCACCCAAGCAGTCTCACTAAATACTAAACAGGTATTTCTCCCAGAGGGATACAATACTAGTCAACTAACCGGCGATGTGTACGGTAGTATTATCTATGCCAAGCCTCAACCGACCAGCGTAGTCGCAATGTCTGGACTGCCTACTCCAGAAGACACCCAACTCGCGGGCTTCGTGGCAGAACGGACGACATTGGATAAGGGTTTGAGCACAGAAGCTGTTCTACAGTCGATGATGAGTGCATTTGCGAGTCAACTTTCTGGTTGGAGCCCGCTAGTACAGACCTCACAAACCGTCCTTGCAAATGGTGACATTAACGCTTCATATAAAATCACACTAAGCACAGAACAAACACTAACAGCGCTGCTGGAGACTCTAATACAGCAGACAGCTATCGATAAAGTCGGTGGTAGTGCTAGTGCTTTAGTTCCTGCGGCAACCGAAATTGCAGCGACAGAATATCAATTGGACATTACATTAAACTACGTCCCAGAGTCTGGCAGTGCTGTGCTTACGTCAACACTCGTCGCAAAAGACAAAGCAACATTATATTCTGAACTCATCGTATCAACTACATCAGAAAGTATTACCTCGTCTAAGGAAGCAAAACTACTGCTGCATAACGATAGCTTTACTGCCGTAAACCAAACCGTCTCGAAAGCCGACTTCTTGTTTGTCATCGATAATTCGGGCAGCATGTCAGATAAACAGCAAGCTATTAGCGACCTAACCAAAGCGTTTACGGGGACGATACAAAATGCGGGTGTCGATTTCATGGTCGGAACAATAACAACAGATAGCGATGCGCTTCGTGGTCAAGGGTTCACAAACAACATCGATCAAATTGAGACGGATTTCAAGCCAGGTAGCAGGGGCAGCGCTACAGAAAGAGGCATTTACTATGCGGAACAAGCACTATCACCTAGTGGAACTGTGGAGCAAGCTGGTTACCCTCGTCCTGGAGCATCGCTGTCGGTCGTAATCATGAGTGATGAACCTAACCATTACCCATGGGGAGAGGTATTTGATATCGACAACAACTTGTTTGTCGACAACGGGTATCGTGTTTACTCCATTGTCAATCCAAATGATGCTAGCAATAGCCAATACGACGATCTTGCCACAAGAACATTAGGTAAAACGCTCAACATTAATGTGACTGATGAATATGGGGCGTTTGTTGAGACAATGGCTAAGAATGCGGGTGCATCTAGCGCAGGCTATGAATTGACCCAAGCAGAAACGAAGCAGATACTTTCTTCTTCCATTGCAGTAAAAGTCGCTGGCGTTTCTATTGATAGAAACTCAACTGACGGTTGGCAATATTACCCACTGTCAAAATCAATAGTTTTCACAGGCTCTGCAATCCCTAATGAAGGGGAGAATATTACTATTGCCTACCAATATGTAGAAAACCAGCAAAGCAACTAATAAGTTCTTTAGCAAGGTTAATAAAAAGCAGCCCTCGGTTGACTAGTGTCACCGAGGGCTTTTACCTTAAGAGCCGAAAGCCTAGAAAGTTATTTTTTCTTTGCTTCGTTCAATGCTCTGATACGGCTTGATAGTGAGTAAAGGCGGATGAAGCCTTCCGCGTGGCTTTGGTCGTACACTTCATCTTCACCGAACGTTGCGAACTCTTCTGAGTACAGGCTGTTTACGCTGCGTTTCTGAGTCACAATCGCCTGACCTTTGTATAGCTTAACTACAACTTCACCGTTTACGTCTTGTGCCAGCTCTTCCGACGCTGCCAAGATAGACTTACAAAGAGGTGTGAACCAACGACCGTCATAGACAAGGTGTGAGGCTTTCACGCCTAGCTCTTCACGGAACTCAAACGATGTTTTGTCCAGCACTAGCTGCTCAACCGCACGCAGTGCTTCCATCATGATGGTGCCCCCTGGAGTTTCGTAGCAGCCACGAGACTTCATACCTACCAAACGGTTTTCAACGATGTCGATACGACCAACGCCGTGCTTCACGCCTTTCTCGTTTAGGTAAACCAGAGCGTTGTATGGCGTCATTTTCTCACCGTCAACGGCAACCACTTCGCCTTTTGCTACCTCTAGCGTCACGTATTCTGCTTGATCAGGTGCTTGCTCAGGATCCACTGTCCATGCCCAGCAATCATCGTTTGGCGCATTCCATGTATCTTCTAGAACGCCGCCCTCTGTAGAGATGTGCCATGCGTTTGCATCACGTGAATAGATCTTAGTTAGTGAAGCAGTACAAGGGATGTTGCGCTCCGCTAGGTAATCTAGACACTCTTCACGGCTAACGAGATCCCACTCACGCCAAGGCGCAATCACGGTTAGGTCTGGTGCTAGAGCTGCAAATGCCCCCTCAAAACGTACTTGGTCATTACCTTTACCTGTACAGCCGTGGCACAGTGCATCAGCACCGACTTTACGCGCCACTTCAACCTGAGCTTTAGCGATAATCGGACGCGCCATGGATGTACCTAATAGGTATTTACCTTCGTAGTACGCACCCGTTTTTAGCGTTGGGAAGATGTAGTCAGCGACCATTTCTTCTTTCAGGTCAGCGATGTAGCACTCAGAGGCGCCAGATGCTTTCGCTTTTTCCTCGATGCCCACAAGCTCTTCTTCGCCCTGGCCAACATCAGCCACGAATGCGACAACTTCACAGTCGTAGTTCTCTTTTAGCCATGGAATGATCACTGACGTATCTAGACCGCCAGAGTAGGCAACAACAACTTTTTTTACGGATGGTTTACTCATGTCTCTCTCCTTGTCCGAGCCTGATTTTGGCGGTCAGCTTCTCGGGGTTACTTCACTTTAATTTCGTTAATCTTAGATTCGGTTTACTTTCTGATAATTCAGTTTGGGACGAACTGTGTGCCGATACTCTTACCTGCAAACAATTCGACTAATTTTTCTGGGTATCGCCATGTCGCCACTTCAATTGGACGACCTAGGTCGTTGGCCGCTTCCAGTGCGGCTTGTACCTTAACAATCATGCCATCAGTAATCACTTTGCCTTCAATCAGCGCATCCGCTTCTTGCTTGGTCAAACTTGGTAGTAGATGACCTTTACCATCCAGCACACCACTTACATCAGATAGCAGCACTAATTCTGCATCCAATGCACCAGCCACTGCGACTGCCGCTTGGTCGGCATTAACATTCATCAGCTGACCTTGGCTATCTAAGCCAATTGAGCTAATGATTGGCAATGCGCCTGCTGCTAAAATCGCTTGCAGAACCGCAGGGTTACCCGGCTTAGCATCGCCTACCGCACCAAGCTCTGGGTCTAGTTCAGTCACTTCACAAAGCCCACCGTCAGCAAGACTCAAACCTACCGCATTAAGACCCGCTTTAATCGCATCGCCTTGTAGCAGCTTGTTTGCAGTACCCGCTAGCGCGCCCGCAATCAAAGGGATCTGATCATAAGGTGTCACGCGCAAACCTTGCTTCTTCACCGTTGGCAAATCGAGCTTCTTCATTAGGTCGTCTACGAGATAACCGCCACCGTGAACAATCACGATACTTCGCTGCGCTTGCTGACTGTAATCAGAGATAGCCTTAAATAGTTGTCCAAGTGTCTCTGAGCACGACAGTGCCGCGCCGCCTAACTTGATCACTAATGGTGTATTTTGCTGACTCATGCTGCTCTCCTCGACTAAACCAACGCGGTTAGCTGTGCAAACTGATTTTTGATGTTCAAACACTGCATCGCTTGACTCGATGCACCTTTTAGCAGGTTATCAATCGCCGACACGACGATGACGTGCTGGCCTTGAACTTTGTAACCGATATCGCAGAACGGCGTGTTCTCAACATCTTGAATTCTTGGGATAGTCTCCCCTTTGACGCGTACACCTGGTTTGCCTTCATAAGCCGTCGCAAATGCTGCAGCTACCTGCTCCTCAGTTACACCATCGTTAAGCTTCATAGTGATGGTCGCCAAGATGCCACGCTTAAAGTTGCCTAGGTGCGGAGTAAAAATCACATCACAACCTAAATGCGTTGCGATCTCTGGTTGGTGTCTGTGATTAAAGATGCCGTATGGCTGAAGGCTGACCTCGCAAAAGCTATTGGTCATCGACGCCTTACGTCCTGCGCCAGTGACGCCACTGGTTGCGTTGATAACTGGCCACATAGTGCTATCAACAAGACCTGCTTCAAGTAGCGGCTTAATCGCCAGTTGTGAAGCCGTTGGGTAGCAACCTGGTACCGCCACCAGCTGCGCCGTTTCAATCTCTTTCGCATTCCACTCAGCAAGACCATACACCGCTTTGTCCAACCAGTTTTCATGCTGATGCTCAAAGCCATAGAAGGTGGTATAGAAGTCATCGGCTTTCACGCGATAAGCGCCTGACAGGTCAAACACTTGGCAACCTTGTGCTAAAAACACAGGTGCTAGGTCATGGCTCACTTCGTGTGCTGTCGCCAAAAATACGATGTCACACTCGCTTGCCGCTTTTTGCACATCCACCAGCGGCTGCACGGGCATTTCAACTAGGCCTGCCAACTTACCGTGCAGTTGAGAAATCGGTTTACCCGCATCAACACTATTGGCGGATACGTACAAACCTGATAGCGTGAGCTCTGGGTGTTTGGTGACCATCAGAGCCAACTCTGCTCCTGTGTATCCTGATGCGCCAATAATGGTGGTTTTTAGCATGACTCTGATTCCGTATTTAAGTCGATTTAACGTTGTTAGTGAAGCTTGCAATTAATGATTATAAATATAAAAAAAACGCCATTAATTGATTTTTTATTCATTAATTATGATTTAATATGTGTTTTACCGTCTTAAGATTAATCTGTCAACAGTAGAAGCGAAGATAATATGCAATTACCTAGTTTTTTAGAGGTCTACAAAGGCCTGATCAGCACACCTTCGATTAGCTCCACCGATCCTAGCTGGGACCATGGCAACGAAAAAGTTATCGAAAAGCTGGCGACATGGATGAAAGACCTAGGTTTTGAGGTTGAAGTCATCGAGGTTGAACCGAACAAGTTCAATATGATTGCCAAAAAGGGACAAGGCGAAGGCGGTCTACTATTGGCAGGCCACAGTGATACTGTACCATTTGATGAAGGTCGTTGGAGTTTCAACCCGCACGATCTGACCGAAGCCAACAACCGCTTCTACGGTTTGGGCACCGCAGATATGAAAGGCTTCTTCGCGTTTATCTACGAAGCCGTCAAGAAAATCGACTGGAGCAAACAAACCAAGCCACTTTATGTTCTAGCAACCTGTGATGAAGAAACCACTATGCTGGGCGCAAGACACTTTACCGACAATGCGCCGTTCAAACCGGATTACTGCATTATCGGCGAACCCACCAGCCTAGTGCCTATTCGCGGCCATAAAGGGCATGTGGCTAATGCAATACGAGTGACAGGCAAGTCTGGTCACTCTTCCGATCCTGCTTTAGGCGTTAATGCCATCGAAATCATGCACGAAGTGATGTACGCGATGATGAAGCTGCGCGACAAGCTGGTGAAAGAGTACCACCACCCTGGCTTTGCTATCCCTAGCCCTACCCTCAACCTTGGTCATATTCATGGCGGCGACAGCGCTAACCGCATTTGTGGCTGCTGTGAACTGCATTACGATGTCAGACCGCTGCCAGGTATCAGCTTAGATGGCTTGGATAACCTACTCCGTGATGCACTAAAAGAAGTGGAAGCAAAATGGCCGGGACGATTAACGATTACCGCTTTGCATGAGCCGATTCCCGGTTACGAGTGCGACCACAAGCACCCATTTGTTGGTGGAATGGAAACATTGTGTGAAATGCCATCAGAAACGGTCAACTATTGTACCGAAGCACCGTTTTTGCAACAACTCTGCCCTACCTTGGTGCTAGGCCCAGGCTCTATAGACCAAGCTCACCAGCCAGATGAATTCTTAAGCTTTGATTTCATTGATCCGACCATCAATATCTTGGCCAAGGCAATGCGACAATATTGCTTCGAGTGATCGATATTCTGTAATAAATTTTCAACAATTCAAGCTTTTAACTCAGCCCAGTGTGCGTTTATCCTGCCAGCACGATAAATGCAAACTTGGTTTACTTTATTTGACTCGCACTAACATTTTTCGCTAGATTGTGAGGCTGATAAGGAATAACGGATGTAGTTAAATTACAAGGCAGGACGACTATGAACGAAAAATATGCCCCATTGAAGAGCAATGTTAGGATGCTAGGGCACCTGTTGGGGAACACCATCAAGGAAGCGCATGGAGACGAGATCCTAGAGAAAGTGGAGAAGATCCGACAGCTTTCTAAATCCGTGGTACGCGCAGGCAATGAAGCCGATCGTGATATTCTCATTGAAGAGATTAAGAGCCTGCCAAATGAGCAACTCACCCCTGTTGCTCGCGCATTTAACCAGTTCCTAAACCTCACTAACATCGCCGATCAATACCATACGATATCACGCAGCTGCGAAGCCGATGTGTGTGAACCAGACCCAATCTACTCGCTTTTCTCTAAGCTTAGCCAACAAGATGTCAGCAAGTTTGACACCGTTCAGGCTGTACGTGACCTCAACATCGAGCTCGTACTGACCGCGCACCCGACAGAAATCACTCGCCGCACCATGATCAACAAGCTGGTCAAAATCAACGAGTGCCTCTCTAAGCTAGAACTTAATGAGCTGTCAGATAAAGAGCGTAAGAAAACCGAACGTCGTCTAGAGCAGCTCATCGCACAAAGCTGGCACTCAGATGTGATTCGTCAGCAGCGTCCAACGCCACTTGATGAAGCGAAATGGGGCTTTGCCGTAGTCGAGAACTCATTATGGGATGCGGTTCCTGAGTTCTTGCGTGAATTTGATGAGCGCCTAAAAGGCTACCTAGACGAAGGTCTGCCTATTGATGCTCGCCCAGTGCACTTCTCATCTTGGATGGGCGGTGACCGCGACGGTAACCCGTTTGTGACGCATAAAATCACTCGTGAAGTGATGCTACTGTCACGCTGGAAAGCGGCTGAGCTTTACCTAAAAGATTTCCAAGAGCTGATCACTGAGCTCTCCATGGTTAAGTGCAACGACCAAGTTCGCGAACTAGCGGGCGATGCACACGAACCATACCGCGCTATCCTAAAACCGGTTCGCAAGCTTCTCGTGAACACCATGGAAGTACTGGAAGCGCAAATTAATCATCAAGATGTGCCGAACAAGCCAATCCTTGAAGACATCTCCCAGCTTTGGGAGCCGCTCATGGCTTGCTACAAGTCACTTCGCGAAAGTGGCATGGCCATCATCGCCGACGGTTCACTGCTCGATACCCTTCGCCGCGTGAAGGCGTTCGGTGTTCACCTAGTACGTCTCGATATCCGTCAAGAAAGTACCCGTCACTCAGATGTCATCTCTGAGCTAACGCGCCACCTAGGTCTGGGCGACTACGACCAGTGGAGCGAACAAGACAAGGTTTCTTTCCTAATTAACGAGCTAAGCTCGAAGCGCCCATTGCTACCACGCGACTGGGAGCCTTCAGAGCCAGTGCAAGAAGTGCTCGATACTTGCCGAGTGATTGCATCGCAATCTCGTGAAGCATTTGGTGCGTATGTTATCTCAATGGCGCGTACCGCCTCTGATGTTTTGGCTGTGCACCTTATCCTTCAAGAGTGTGGCTGCAAGTTCCGTATGGACGTCTGCCCACTGTTTGAAACTCTCGATGACCTGAACAACTCAGAAGCGGTCATGAAGCAGCTATTTGATATCGACTGGTATCGTGGCTACATCCAAAACCACCAAATGGTGATGATTGGCTATTCTGACTCAGCAAAAGACGCTGGTGTGATGGCGGCTGGCTGGGCTCAGTACAGCGCAATGGAAAAACTGGTCGCTGTCGGCGAAGAAGCGGGTATCGACATCACCCTATTCCACGGCCGTGGCGGTACGATTGGTCGTGGTGGTGCACCAGCACACGCGGCACTGCTTTCTCAGCCACCTAAGAGTCTTAAAGGCGGCCTACGTGTGACAGAGCAAGGCGAAATGATCCGCTTTAAGCTCGGTCTACCAGAAATTGCGGTTAACAGTTTCAATCTGTACGCAAGTGCGATTCTGGAGGCGAACCTAATGCCGCCACCAGAGCCGAAGCAAGATTGGCGTGACCTTATGGAAGTACTATCTCAAGTCTCTTGCGATGCTTACCGTAAAGTGGTTCGTGGCGAACCGGACTTTGTCCCTTACTTCCGCCAAGCAACGCCAGAACTCGAGTTAGGCAAATTGCCGCTAGGTTCTCGCCCAGCGAAACGTAACCCGAATGGCGGCGTAGAAAGCTTACGTGCGATCCCATGGATCTTCTCATGGAGTCAAAACCGCTTAGTACTGCCTGCATGGCTTGGTGCTGGTGAAGCAATTCAATACTCTATCGACAAAGGTCACCAAGCGCTGCTTGAAGAGATGTGCCGCGAATGGCCATTCTTCTCAACACGTCTGGGTATGCTAGAGATGGTTTACACCAAGTGTAATATGGAAATCTCTCGCTACTACGATACGCGTCTTGCGGATCCAGAGCTACTGCCTCTCGGTGACAAACTGCGTGGTCAATTGCAAAAAGACATCGTTGCGGTACTGAACGTAGAAAACCACAACCACTTGATGCAAAGCGACCCTTGGGGACAAGAGTCGATTCGTCTGCGTAACATCTATGTTGAGCCACTCAACATGCTGCAAGCAGAGCTTCTGTATCGCACTCGCCAAAGTGAAGAGACCGAATCTGAGCTAGAAGAAGCACTCATGGTGACGATTGCAGGTATTGCTGCAGGCATGCGCAACACCGGCTAAACAGAACTTTATTCTACATTAGAGACAAAAGGTCGCATATTGCGGCCTTTTATTTTTACTGGCATACTTACTGAGAGTTTTATCAGTTTTTTGAAGTGGTATCGCATTCTATTCCACTTTTTGCTTATATAATTCAGATATAATTACATTCCGCTGTTCGATAAAAACAAAAATACGACGTCGACAGCGTAGGTCACATGTTCATGTGGCCATCTAGGTGACAAAGGCTTTAAACACGGTTATTGGTGCCCGCTTTGGCGAGGTGCACTGTTCTTTGCGCGAGTTTCCTGGAATCAACCAAGATTCCAAGGCGCTTGCATGGTGTAATCGTTCATCCACAAACGCACTTAAAAGAACAACATAACTATTACTAAGATTTTGACCATTTGGATTTAAGACATGTCACTACCACACGTTATCCTTACTGTCCTAAGCACTCGTGACGCAACAGGCTACGACATCACTAAGGAATTTTCTGCTAGCATCGGTTACTTCTGGAAAGCAAGCCACCAACAGGTGTACCGCGAACTCAACAAGATGGCGGACAAAGCCCTAGTTACTTGTAAACTTGAGCCGCAAGAAGGCAAACCGGATCGTAAAGTTTACTCAATCACTGACGCAGGCCGTGGCGCACTTGGCGAGTGGTTCGAGCAACCAACCGTACACCCAACCGTTCGTGATGAGTTTTCAGCGAAACTGGCAGCCTGTGCCGTTCAGCCTTCTGCTGCGTTCCGCATCCAACTCGAAGAGCTTATCGAAGAGTCGAAGAAGCTGGTTGCGCACTACCGTGAAATTGAAGCGGCCTACTACGCAACACCAAGCACGCTTGAGAAACACGCACGCCTAGAGCGTCTGACGCTTCGTCGTAACCTGCTTGCGCGTCAAGCTTGGTTGGAGTGGGCGGAAGAGGCGCTCGCTGAGCTGGAAGCGTTAGCGTAAGATTATTGGTCCTTGGTCCTTGGAAATATGAGATAGAAAAACGCCAGTCACTCAATATGACTGGCGTTTTTTATTGGTGTTTTTAGAGGGTTACGCTTCTGGGCGGACACCTAGGGTGTGGCACAGTGCGTAGGTCATTTCTGCGCGGTTTAGGGTGTAGAAGTGGAAGTCCTTCACACCTTCACGGCTCAGTACGCGAACCATGTCGATGGCTTGGCTAGCGCCGACCAACTGACGAGTCATTAGGTCATCATCGAGACCTTCAAACTGCTTTTGCATCCAACCCGGCACTTTGACCTTGTTCATTGCGGCAAAACGCGACGCTTGCTTAAAGTTAGTCACAGGCAGAATACCCGGAACAATCTCCACATCAATACCTGCCGCCACACAACGGTCACGAAAACGCAGGTAACTTTCAACATCAAAGAAGAACTGAGTAATTGCACGGTTAGCACCGGCATCGACTTTGCGTTTTAGGTTAAGAAGATCCGCCTGAGCACTTTTCGCTTCTGGGTGAACTTCTGGGAATGCAGCCACTGAGATATCAAAATCATGGCGAGATTTTAGTAGCTCCACCAAATCAGAGGCATACATTTCTGGCTGACCACCACCTTCTGGAATATCACCACGCAGCGCGACGATGTTCTTGATACCGTTCGCCCAGTAATCTTCGGCGATATCGACTAGCTCATCACGAGATGCATCAATACACGTTAGGTGCGGCGCTGCCACAAGACCAGTCTCTGATTTGATTTCTTTGATGATAGAGTGGGTGCGATCACGCTCACCAGAGTTAGCACCGTAAGTCACAGAAACAAACTTAGGTTTAAGTGTTTTTAGGCGGTGAACCGATTTCCACAGCGTCTCTTCCATTGTCGGCGTGCTCGGCGGAAAGAACTCGAATGAAACATTAATATTGTCCGACAGTTCAGCAATATTCTGGTTCAAAGCATCAATGTGGCCTGCGTGTGTGTATCCCATGGTTCTCTCCCTAAGCACCAAGATTGGTTATCCTATCCAATCTCAGATTAAAACCTGTCTGTCTTCAATGATGATGTTGTCGTTCTTTTGACGTTTAGACGTCTATATGTCTACAGAATGAAATGAATGGGTTTTAAAGTCAATAGAGGGACTATGAATTTTTTTCATGTGGTGAGTTAGGGAAATTGAAGATGGGGTTAGTGCCTTAAAATGACTACTAACAATAGCTACAGACCACTACTCATATAGAGAAACCGTCATCTCCTTGAAAAAGGAGATCTCATGCCGAGTGTGACGCTGTCGAATAGAGAAGCAATACTGTGCTTTCAGGTACTGCCTAATTCAGATTAGTCACGCGCTTGGTGAGATCTTCCCTTTCGTGAAGATGACGGTTTTCTTGGTCGGTTTTCTTGGTCCGTATTCTATGAATCTAGAAATCAAAAAAAGCTAGACATCAAATTCAAATCCGACTGAATCGCCCCAGCCGTCACTTCACGACCCGCACCTGGACCACGAATCACCAACGGATTATCCTTATACCACTTACTCTCAATCGCGAAGATATTGTCACAAGGCAGAAGATTCGCCAGCGCATGCTCTTTCGATAGCGCTTCAATCCCTACTCGCGCTTTACCCTGTCTATCAAGGCGAGCAACGTAGCGCAGCACTTTCTCTTCACGCTGAGCCTTTTCTAGGCGTTCTTGCAAGATTTCGCTCAGCAGAGTGGCTTTCTCAAAGAAGTCTTCGAGTGACAACTCAGCAAGCTCTTCAGGAACCAAAGACTCCACTTCAACCGCGTCAGGTTCGATATCCAATCCAGACTCGCGCGCCAAGATAACCAGCTTACGCATCACGTCCGAACCATCTAAGTCCGAGCGTGGATCTGGCTCGGTTAAGCCCTGCTGCCATGCGAGGTCTACAAGCTCTGCAAAAGGCACAGAGCCGTCAAACTGCTGGAACAACCAAGACAAAGTGCCAGAGAAGATACCTGATAGCGCTACGATGTCATCTCCGCTTTCACGCAGATCGCGAACGGTATGGTTTATCGGTAACCCTGCGCCCACAGTGGCGTTATACAACCAGTGGCGACCTGTTTTTGAGAACGCATCTTGTACCGCGTGGTAATCATTGCTTGGCGCTGAGCCGGCGACTTTGTTTGCTGAGATAAGGTGCAAACCATGCTCTGCAATACTCACATATCTTTCGGCTAGAGCCGCGCTCGCAGTGACGTCTAGCACCACACCTTCATCATAACCTTGAAGTCCAGCTAAGCGCTGCAGCCAGATGTCACCTTGGTATTCAGTGGCTTCATCTTCGTAGCGTGCAAGTACCTGCTGCTCGTCGATACCCTCTTCATCAAACCAATAGGTCTGACTGTCAATAACAGCGACCAAGTTAAAGCTCATGCCACGACGTTTCTCTAGCTCGCTTTTCTGCTCTTTGAACAGATCGAGCCAGCTTGAACCAATGTTACCTTTACCACACAGCGCCACCGCAACACGCTTTTGCGCCTGGAACAGCTGAGTGTGGACCGATTTTACTAGCGGCTGAATGTCTGATTTGCGCAGTACAGCGGCTAGACTCAATTGCGACTCAGCTTCTGAGAAAAACTCTACTGGCGCATGTTTTAGCTGCTGATAAAAACCAAAGCAATGGTTGGCGTTTTTCGTCACGCCCGCACCGACTGCCGCCAGCATGGAGTAACCTTCTTTGAGTTTAATCTCTGCTTCAATAGCCAAATCTTGCAGCTCAGTGAGCGCACCAGAGGCAATTTCTGCGGTGTAAGCGAGACGAAGACGAGATTGGTCTGCTTGCGCTTCAAACGCCAGCGGCGCCAATTGCGCACGCTTGAGGCCGTTCAGCACTTCGGTCTGTGCACGCTCAAAATCGTGACCAGCACCGAAAGCTAACTCAATAAGCAACACTTCATCCAGAGAGGTAATGATTTTCGCACCACGACCAGAAGCCAATACGCGTTCAATACGCGTTGAGCCCGACTCAGGTTGATAACTACAGCGAAGATTCAAATCCATAGCGCTTTGAGCCACAGGCTGCAGCGTACGACTGTGAAGTACAGGTGCCGCTAAGCGCGCTAATTCGCTCGCTTCATCCAATCGCAGCAAGGGTAATAGACAAGCGTCATTAACCACACGAGGGTCCGCGCTGTATACACCAGCAACATCACTCCAGATGGTGACACATGAGACTTCCGCCAATGCACCAATCACTGTCGCGGAATAATCCGAACCATTACGACCAAGCAACACGGTTTCACCGCATTCACTTTGCGCCATAAAGCCCGTGATCACGACTCGGTGATGCGCGTGCTGGGCAAGCACTTCTTTAATCAATGGGTACGACTTTGCTCGGTCGACCTCTGGCTGCGTACCAAACTCGGCGCGAAGAAACGCTCTCGCATCTTGAGCCACCGCTGGCAGATCACTTTGTCTAAGCAACGCCGCGAGTAGACGTGAAGACCACACCTCACCGTGTCCGAGAACAGAAGCGCGCTCCGCTTCTGTCAGTGGATAACTCAGCTCGCCCAGCGTACTAAACTCATCTTGTAATAGAGCGGTCAGCCCTTCGGCTTCCTCACCTGTGAGTAGTGATTCAACTAATTCAAGTTGAAACTGACGCAGAGCTTGCAGATGTTCATGGGCAATACGACCATCTTTATTGAGTGCATCAAGAAATTCGATCAGACGATTGGTGGTTTTGCCCGCAGCCGACACCACAATCAAGTCTTCCTCATTGGAGTAATCTTTAAGGATAGAGACCACTCGGCGATAGCATTCAGGGTCAGCCAAGCTACTGCCACCAAATTTATGCAGCTGCTTATTCTGGATGTTGCTGTGACTCATGCCGGCTTATCCTCCAAACGCAGTGGCTTTCTCAAACGCCTGAGCAAGGTCATCAATCAGATCTTGCGCGTCTTCCAGACCAACTGACAGACGAAGCAGCTGCTGAGAAACGCCCGCTTCCGCCAACGCCTCTTCACCCATGGCACGGTGTGTCATTGATGCAGGGTGGCAAATCAGACTTTCTACGCCGCCCAACGACTCTGCGAGAGAGAATAGCTCTAGCTCGCCAACAAAGTATTTAAGCTGCTCAAAACTGCCAGCGAACTCAAAGCTCAGCATTGAGCCGAAGCCTGACTGCTGCTTCTTAGCAATCTCATGGCCCGGATGCTCAGGTAAGCTCGGGTGATAAATCACTTTCACTAATGGTTGCGGCTTGAGAAAATCGAGGATCTGTTGCGAGCTTTCTTCATGAACACGCATACGAGCACCAAGGGTACGAATACCGCGCAGCGTCATATAGCTATCAAATGGCGTGCCCGTCGCACCAATACAGTTGCCCCACCAGCCTAGCTCTTCGGCGTGTTCTTCGGTTTTAGTGATCACCACACCGCCAATCACATCAGAGTGACCGTTGATATATTTAGTGGTTGAGTGAATAACAAAGTCCGCACCAAGCTCAAGAGGCTTTTGGTACACCGGTGTCAAAAAGGTATTGTCCACGGCCACCAGCGCGCCCACTTTTTTTGCTTTTTCGCACACAGCAGCGATATCCACCACACGCACTAACGGGTTTGATGGTGTTTCTAGCAAGATGAGTTTTGGCTTTTTCTCAAGCGCGGCATCAAAAGCTTGTTCATCACTTTGATCGACAAATTGAACCTTGAAGTCGCCTTTTTGTGCTCGCGTGTTAAATAAACGGTAAGTACCGCCATAACAATCGTGAGGGGCAATAATGGTGTCTTCAGGGCCTAAGAAAGCAGAGACCCAAAGGTTAAGCGCAGAAGTACCACAGTTGGTCACGACCGCACCTTTACCAGATTCCAGCTCATACAGAGCGGTTTCTAGTAAACCTCGGTTTGGGTTTCCTGAGCGGGTGTAATCGTAAGTCGGCACTTCCCCAAACGCAGGGAATCCGTAGTTAGTAGAAAGATAAATAGGTGGCACCACAGCGTGATGCTGGGTATCCGATTCGATACCAGTACGTACGGCTATTGTCGCTGGCTTCCGATTGCTCATAGAAACTTCCTTTCTCAGATCGCATGGCTAGTAGGTGTAACCACAGTGTCCACTTTTGTCGGTAATATGGGAACCGGCAAAAGCCACAAACGTTAAAGAATTAACATTGCATTAAAATAAATGTCCACATTCGTTGAACCACTTTACTTGCCAAAATGTGAGACGTCAACACTTCTAGACGTCTATATGTCTTTGCTTATGGCGGTAAATCCCGCTAAAATTGCAGCATTCTTATTACTACTATTTATGATTAACAGAGCGAAGGTGTGTAATGGCAGATTGGAATGGTGAATACATTAGCCCATATGCGGAGCACGGTAAGAAAAGCGAACAGGTAAAAAAAATCACAGTGTCTATCCCGCTGAAGGTGCTAAAGGTATTGACTGATGAGCGTACTCGCCGCCAAATCAATAACTTACGCCATGCAACCAACAGTGAGCTATTGTGCGAAGCTTTCCTGCACGCCTACACTGGCCAGCCGCTTCCAACCGACGAAGATTTGAGAAAAGACCGTCCAGATGACATCCCAACAGAAGCAAAAGAGCTAATGACGGCGATGGGGATTGAGTTTGAAGCGTTTGATGAAGAGTAACGCTTAAACGGAAGTAAAAAAGACGGTATTAATACCGTCTTTTTTTATTCGTCATCCTCACGAAAGTGAGGATCTTTGTCAGCGCATATGGTGCTCAACTTACGTGAGTCACTCGCTGCGAGAGATCCCCTTTTTCAAGGGGATGACGAAAGCGCACCGGGGTGACTGGTAACAGGGAGGATAGACGATATAGCGTCAATACTACGCAGTTGAGTAATTAAGCCATATAACTATCAGGCAACTCAATACGCGCCACACCCGATTCAACCGCTGCTTTCGCGACCGCTTTAGCTACGCGAGGTAGCAGACGTGGATCCATCGGTTTTGGAATGATGTAGTCTTTACCAAACGTCAGCGCTTCAACACCGGCAGCATCCAGTACGTCTTGTGGTACTGGCTCTTTCGCTAGCTCACGAATCGCTTCGACCGCAGCCAGTTTCATTTCATCATTAATCTCGCTTGCACGAACATCCAGTGCGCCACGGAAGATAAACGGGAAACACAGTACGTTGTTTACTTGGTTTGGATAGTCTGAACGACCGGTGCCCATGATTAGGTCATCACGAACTTGGTGAGCAAGCTCCGGTTTGATTTCTGGATCAGGGTTTGAACAAGCAAACACAATCGGCTTGTCCGCCATTAACGTCAACGCTTCTGGTGGCAGCAAATCTGGACCCGATACACCAAGGAATAAGTCGGCACCTTCAATCACATCTTCTAGCGTGCGTTTGTCGGTGTTATTAGCAAACAACTGTTTGTACTCGTTAAGATCGTCACGACGAGTGTGGATCACACCTTTGCGATCCAGCATGTAGATCTTTTCACGCATCGCGCCACATTTGATCAATAGCTCCATACATGCAATGGCAGCCGCTCCTGCACCTAAGCAGACGATCGTTGTTTCTTTTAGATCTTTACCTTGCAGCTCTATCGCATTAAGCATGCCCGCTGCGGTAACAATCGCGGTACCGTGTTGGTCATCGTGGAAAACCGGAACATCACAACGCTCGATAAGGCGGCGCTCAATTTCAAAGCAGTCTGGTGCTTTGATATCTTCGAGGTTGATACCACCAAACGTGTCAGAAATATTCGCCACAGTGTCCACAAACTCATCAATCGTGCGATGTTTCACTTCAATATCAATCGAATCTAGGCCTGCAAAACGTTTGAACAGCAGCGCTTTACCTTCCATTACCGGCTTAGAGGCCATTGGGCCTAAGTTACCTAAACCCAGAATGGCGGTACCGTTTGAGATCACCGCGACCATATTGCCTTTTGCGGTGTACTTATAGACATTCTCGGCGTTCTGCGCGATTTCGCGCACCGGTTCAGCCACACCCGGGCTGTATGCGAGTGCTAAATCAGCGGCAGAATTAGCGGGTTTAGTTAACGCTATTTCAATTTTTCCAGGGACGGGGTTGGCATGGTAATCAAGCGCTTGTTGGCGAAATTCGTCGATTTGATGATCATCGGACATGGTTAGCGATCCTGCTTTTTTTAGACTGAATGGTATTGTTTTTTTATGAGTATAAACCCGTTAATTTTTATTAGCTTTGCTTCTAAAGGGTTACATACACACAGAGTGGGTACATTTGAACGGAGAGGAGGTATCTCAGATGTTCAATACTCTGGCAAAATCATACTTTGCAAAAGTAATACTACGCGACTTCATCACGGTTTTGAATGGATGGACGAAATGAAAGCAGGAAAAAATCGGAAGTGAGTGCCAAAGTCATAAGAGTGAGATTGACACACAAAGTGGACACGACTGTCGCTCCAGAAACGCAAAAAGGACGCCGAAGCGTCCTTTTTTAATCTGCAAAAGTAATCATTACTTCTTGCTAGATAGAGCACCGAAACGCTTGTTAAAGCGATCAACACGGCCGCCAGTATCAACGATACGCTGCTTACCAGTGTAGAATGGGTGGCACTTGTCACATACGTCTAGGTGGATAGAATCTTTACCTAGAGTAGAGTTGAATTCGAATGTGTTGCCGCAAGAGCAAGTTGCTGTTACAGCTTTGTATTCTGGGTGGATACCAGCTTTCATGGGAAACCTCAATAATTTAGGCCGTGTCGCCATCCGATTCTAAGCCGGACACCACACGTAGTTAATAAATAGTCGATACCATCGCTTCACACTTCCATAAGAGAGCAAGAAGCCATGCCATCAAGGCGCAGTATAGTAATGAATAGTGCCATGGGAATCAACTAAAATTGCGACTTTTTTCACCACCTTCGGTGACTCACTAGCGATAATTTAACGACCCAGTCTATACAAGGCAGCCCATACCGTTAGAATAGACGTCTTCTTTATCAATATCGACCTCATTATGCGCCCAAATGTCGCTCGCGTGGCCCTACCGGTACCACTCGACAAACAGTTTGACTACCTTGTTCCTGCCCATCTATTTCCGGTGGTTGGTGGACGTGTGTCTGTCCCGTTTGGGCCTAAAACCTTAGTGGGCATTGTCATGGCGTTCAGTCATGAGTCTGAGTTTCCCATCGACAAACTCAAACCAATAAAGGCTGCACTCGACAGCTCACCTGTCTGGCCAAAGCCTCTGTTTGAGTTAATCTCTTGGTGTAGCCTTTATTACCAACACCCATTGGGGGATACCTTAAGTAACGCACTTCCCGCTGCGCTTCGCAAAGGTAAACCAGCCGAATTTGCTGCGACCGTTGAATGGCACATCACGGAGTCGGGAAAAAACCAGCTTATCTCAGGATTTGGCCGCGCGGTCAAACAGGCCAAAGTCATGCATATGCTTGAAAATGGCCCATGCAGTCACCAAACCTTTGTTGATAATGAAGTCAGCACCACCGTACTTAAAACACTGACCGAAAAAGGCTGGATCAGCTCAATAGAAAAACAGACCCAGCCAACTTTATGGCCAGAGGCGATCTGTAACGATCCGGTTGATCTTCGTTTAAATGCCGAGCAAGCGGTCGCCATCGCCTCCGTCAACAGTCAAACTGAGTTTGGCTGCTATTTGCTGGAAGGGGTAACCGGCTCAGGTAAGACAGAGGTCTACCTGCAAATGATCAAGCCGGTACTCGAGCGCGGGCAACAAGCTTTGGTACTCGTCCCCGAGATTGGTCTGACGCCGCAAACCATCAACCGCTTTCGCAAACGCTTTAATGTCCCCATTGAGGTCATTCACTCAGGGCTGAACGACACCGAGCGTCTCAACGCTTGGCTGAGTGCTCGTGATAAAGTGGCAGGCATTGTTATCGGTACCCGATCGGCGCTGCTGACGCCGTTTGCTGATCTTGGCATCATTATTGTTGATGAAGAACACGACACCTCATACAAACAGCAAGATAGCCTGCGCTATCATGCGCGTGATGTGGCAGTGATGCGTGCCAACAAAGAGCAAATCCCGATTATTTTAGGCTCGGCAACACCTTGTATCGAAACGCTGCAAAACGCATTAGCCGGCAAGTATCATCATTTGATCCTCAGCCAGCGCGCGGGACTCGCCGTTCCGACCACCAATAAAGTGATAGATGTAAAAGGTCAGTTTCTCGAAGCCGGACTCTCGGCACCGCTTATCGCCGAACTGCGTCGCCATCTGGAAGCGGGTAATCAGGTGATGCTATTCCTCAACCGCCGCGGCTTTAGCCCTGCACTGATGTGCCATGAGTGTGGTTGGACCGCAGAGTGTCATCGCTGTGATGCGTACTACACCTATCACCAATCGAGTAACGAAATTCGCTGCCATCATTGTGGCTCACAGCGCCCTATCGTTCATCAGTGTGAAGGGTGTGGCTCACACCAGTTAGTGACTGTAGGCGTTGGTACCGAGCAGTTGGAAGCTCAGCTAGAAAGTCTATTTCCTGAATACAATACCATTCGCATTGACCGCGATAGCACCAGACGTAAAGGCAGCCTTGAGGCCGCGTTAGACGCCATCAAGAAAAACGAATATCAAATTCTAATCGGTACACAAATGCTGGCGAAAGGGCATCATTTTCCCAACGTCACTCTCGTCGCCCTATTGGATGTCGATGGTTCGCTGTACAGCAGTGACTTTAGAGCCTCTGAACGACTTGCTCAGCTATTTATTCAAGTTGCCGGACGTGCGGGTCGCGCCAGTAAACCTGGTGAAGTCCTGCTGCAAACACATCACCCAGAAGATCCGCTTCTGCAAAGCTTATTACACAAAGACTATCGACACTTTGCCGAAACGGTCATTGAGGAACGTAAGCTTGCTAAACTGCCACCGTTTAGCTTTTTGACCTTGGTACGCGCTGAAGCCAATAACAGCAACGAAGTGGAAAACTTTTTAAGACAAGTGCGCTATTCTTTGGAAGCTCACCCATTATTTGACAACGCATGCATGGTACTCGGCCCTACTCCAGCTCCAATCGCAAAACGCGCCGGAAAAGCGCGCTGGCAACTGATGCTGCAAGTACCCTCTAGGCCTCAAATGCAAAAGATCATCAGCGCAGCGAAGCCTGTCATTGCCCAGTTGCCGCTGGCAAAAAAAGTACGCTGGTCACTGGATATAGAGCCACAAGATCTTAGCTAGCCTCAAAATTTAGGGTTAGACACGTGGTGAAAAGGTTAATGACAAAACCATAAGCGCCTTTAGTTGTGATATGCTTCACAATTACATTGCAAATTCTGTTAATCAGGCCGTAACTTTCATTCGAGAAATGAATAATATTTAGTATTAGTTCATGATTGTAAAAATAGATATTACAAATCTATTTACTAGATAAATTAATCATTTAACACAAGAATAACCCAAAGGGACTGATAACAATAAATAATAGAACTTCCCGATAGGTTCAGACTTAAAAAGAGAGGACACACGTTTATGGCGACAATGAAGGATGTTGCCCAGCTTGCAGGCGTCTCAACGGCTACGGTATCGAGAGCTTTGATGAATCCGGAAAAAGTCTCATCTTCTACCCGTAAACGTGTGGAAGATGCTGTTTTGGAAGCTGGTTATTCGCCCAATTCACTCGCACGCAATCTTCGCAGAAATGAATCCAAAACCATAGTGACGATTGTTCCTGACATTTGCGACCCTTATTTTTCCGAGATCATTCGCGGCATTGAAGATGCAGCCATGGAGCATGGGTATCTTGTGCTACTCGGAGACAGCGGTCAGTCGAAAAAACGTGAAACCTCCTTTGTAAACCTTGTGTTTACCAAGCAAGCTGACGGCATGCTATTGCTCGGCACCAATCTTCCATTTGATATCAGTAAGCCAGAGCAAAAAAATCTGCCTCCGATTGTAATGGCATGTGAATTCGCGCCTGAGCTCGAACTGCCGACCGTGCATATTGATAACCTGACTTCAGCCTTTGAAGCGGTGAACTACCTTTCCAATCTAGGCCACAAACGAATTGCACAAATAGCCGGTCCAGACACCGCGTTTCTGTGTCGCTTTAGACAGCAGGGGTATCAGCAGGCACTGCGCCGCGCCGGATTACCAATGAACCCTGCCTACACCGTGAAAGGTGACTTTACGTTTGAAGCCGGTGCACGATTGGTTCGCACTCTCCTCGCCCTGCCAGAGCCGCCAACAGCCATCTTCTGTCACAATGACGTGATGGCCATTGGTGCAATGCAAGAGGCTAAGAAACTCGGCCTACGTGTCCCTCAAGACTTATCCGTTGTTGGCTTTGATGACATCCAATTCGCACAGTACTGCGATCCACCACTCACCACCGTGTCTCAACCGCGCTATGAGATCGGCCGCCAAGCCATGTATATGATGCTTGAAGTGCTCAAAGGCGCAGATGTTCGAGCTGGTTCGCGCTTATTGGATACCGAACTTGTGATCCGCGACAGTGCGGCTCCTCCAAGAATCCTTTAGTTGGCACGATACTGACTTGCAACTTGACCTTGCGGTATTTACCATGAGGTCAGTGAGTTATTTCAATCAGAACCAATCTAAGTGGCAAACCGAGACTATGTAAGACGGGGCAAAGGCACTGGCCGTCGCCCTGCAAAAAAGAAGACTTCCGGTAAGAAACCCTGGCGCAGTGGCTTGCTAGCGATTTTGCTCGCCAGTGGGTTTGGTTACGGGCTGTATACGCTAAGTAACGATCCGGAACCATCAAAGCCACAGCCGACGGTAACTAAACCAGCCCCAAAGCCGAAACCAAAGCCGGCGAAACCCATTCCACCACCACCTGAAGAAAAGTGGGACTACGTGGAAACCTTACCAAAGCGTGAGGTTGAGGTGAAAGCCAAAGAGCAAGTGGTTTCTAAGATCCCTTACATCATGCAGTGCGGCGCGTACAAAACGCTAGCACAGGCGGAAGCTCGTAAGTTGGACATTGCCTTCCAAGGGATCTCCAGCCAAATTCGCAAGAAAGAAAATAGTAGTTGGTTTAGAGTCGTACTCGGCCCATACAAGCTCAAGCGCGATGCTGAGCGCGATAAGCATAAGTTGCAGCGCGCTAAGATTGAACCTTGTGCAATTTGGAAGGAAACGCAGTAGCATCTCACCATTCCATGCCCTCACACGATTCCGTCATCTTCACACCCAATCCGTCATCTTCACGAAAGTGAAGATCTCCTGAAGCGCTTGACTCACTCAAATCAATCGAGTTTGCTAGGCGCTGTGGGAGATCTCCTTTTTCAAGGAGATGACGATATACTGTGATGATATTTTGTGGTTCTTGTAGAGGCTATTTTTCTCGCCCCCTAAGCCAAACTTTTCCCTAGGGCCTAGGACCATGTTTTCCCTAGAACCGCCCTTACCTCCCTTGAATTCCATTCCTCTCGTCCACATATCCATTTCATAACCAAATTAAAACCAATAAGAGGCAAACGTCGTGACTACTATTGTATCTGTACGTCGTAACAACAAAGTCGTGATCGCGGGTGATGGACAAGTATCCCTGGGCAACACCGTAATGAAAGGCAATGCCCGTAAGGTTCGTAGACTGTACAACAACCAAGTACTGGCTGGCTTTGCTGGCGGCACGGCCGATGCGTTTACTCTGTTTGAACGCTTCGAAAGCAAATTACAAATGCACCAAGGCCACCTAACCAAAGCGGCCGTCGAGCTTGCTAAAGATTGGCGTAGCGACCGTGCGCTTCGCAAGTTAGAGGCGTTGTTAGCAGTAGCGGATGAAACCGCTTCGCTTATTATCACAGGTAACGGTGACGTGGTTCAGCCTGAAAATGATTTGATTGCTATTGGCTCAGGTGGCAACTTTGCTCAAGCCGCTGCCACTGCACTGCTGGAAAATACCGAATTAGATGCACGCGAAATCGCAGAGAAAGCCCTTAAGATTGCTGGCGATATTTGTGTGTTCACTAACCATCACCACACTATTGAAGAACTAGAAAGCGACGCGTGATCCTCGCGCTCCAAAAACCAAATAGTGTCTGATTTTTTGTAAGGAATTGATTATGTCTGAGATGACTCCTCGCGAGATTGTTCATGAGTTAAACCGCCACATCATTGGCCAAGACAAAGCAAAACGCTCTGTCGCTATCGCGCTGCGTAACCGCTGGCGTCGAATGCAGCTTGAAGAAAGCCTGCGCGTTGAAGTATCACCAAAAAACATCCTGATGATTGGTCCAACGGGTGTTGGTAAAACCGAAATCGCTCGTCGCCTAGCCAAGCTTGCCAATGCGCCGTTTATCAAGGTTGAAGCGACGAAATTCACCGAAGTGGGCTATGTCGGTAAGGAAGTGGAAACTATCATCCGCGATCTGACCGATGTTGCTATCAAGATGACCCACCAGCAAGAAATGGAAAAAGTAAAATTCCGCGCCGAAGAGCAAGCGGAAGAGCGCATTCTTGATGCCCTACTTCCTCCAGCTCGCGACGCTTGGGGTCAGAATGAGCAGCAAGATGACTCATCGTCTAACACCCGCCAAATCTTCCGTAAAAAGCTACGCGAAGGTAAGCTCGATGACAAAGAGATCGACATCGAAACCGCAGCGCCGCAAATGGGTGTAGAAATCATGGCACCTCCTGGCATGGAAGAGATGACCAACCAGCTGCAAAGCATGTTCCAAAACCTGGGCGGTGACACCAAGAAAAAGCGCAAACTGAAAATCAAAGATGCCTTTAAAGCATTGACTGAAGAAGAAGCGGCCAAACTGGTTAACCAAGAAGAGCTAAAAGAGCAAGCGATCTACAACGTTGAGAACAACGGCATCGTATTTATCGATGAGATCGACAAAATCTGTAAGCGTGGTGAAGCATCAGGCCCTGACGTATCGCGTGAAGGTGTGCAACGCGACTTGCTGCCGCTGATTGAAGGCAGCACCGTTTCAACCAAACACGGCATGGTGAAAACAGACCATATCTTGTTTATTACTTCTGGTGCGTTCCAAGTGGCTAAGCCATCGGATCTTATTCCAGAGCTACAAGGCCGCCTACCAATTCGTGTTGAGCTAGAAGCACTGAGCAGCGATGACTTCAAACGTATCCTCACTGAGCCTAAAGCATCCCTGACAGAGCAATACATTGCGCTGATGAAGACCGAAGAGGTTGATGTGGAGTTCACTACCGATGGTATCCAACAAATCGCGGATGCTGCGTGGACGGTCAACGAAACGACTGAGAACATCGGTGCACGTCGCCTTCACACCGTAATGGAGCGTCTAATGGACGAGATTTCATTTGAAGCGACCGACAAACCTGGTTCTAAGCTGGTGATTGACTCTGGCTATGTGAAATCGAAATTAGGTGAGTTTGTTGAAGATGAGGACTTGAGTCGCTTTATTCTTTAATTAAATACTGACCCGATCTAAAACGGCGCTCCACTTGAGCGCCGTTCGAATTTAAACTTAGACAATTGATTCATCTCTCCACGCTTACCGTCATCTCCCAACTCCCGTCATCTCCCAACTCCCGTCATCTCCCAACTCCCGTCATCTCCTTGAAAAAGGAGATCTCACTCCGCGCATACCAAACCCCAAAGTGAACACCCAGAGTCACCACACTCACTCCAGCACACGTTACTTACAAGTTTCAGTATGCTTGGTCACTCGCTTTGGAAGATCTTCACTTTCGTGAAGATGACATAGCTTTTTAGTGATGAAGTTCTTTAAGAATAAAAATCTCTGATAACAATATTCTCGATTGAAAGTCGACAATAGCAATCACCACAAATCTGTAGTCAGGTCTCGCCAGTAAGGGTTATGACTTGTTACTAACTCATTTTTCCAGGCACGATTCCAATGCTTCAGCTGTTTTTCACGCGCTATTGCTTCTTCCATACAATCAAACAGCTCGTAATGCACCAACTGACTAACATTGTATTTCTTTACAAATCCACCCGTCACACCGTGCCTATGCTTCCACATACGCTGTTGTAGGTTTGACGTGACTCCTATGTAGATAACGCCTCGTCCCTTTGATGTCGTAATATACACGCATGGCTGCTTTGTCATATCTAGTCCCTTTTTATTCTTTGATAGGATTCAAATGGACTCATGCTATACGTTTGCCGCCAGTAGATTTTCAGCGCACTTCACACATCCCTCAATATCATACTAATCCCATACTAAAACCATATTTAGTGTGCGTGTTTAGCCACTTCCCATTTTGCCGTATACTTACTTCAAACAGTTAATTCGTAGCGTAATAATGACTTCTTCTTTTCGTATTTGGCTCGATGCCGCAAGACCCAAAACACTGCCGCTGGCGCTGGTTTCTATCATCACCGGCAGTGCCCTAGCGTTTTCCAAAGGCGAGATGTCATGGAGTGTGGCGCTGCTCGCGCTGCTGACAGCAACTTTGCTGCAAATCCTATCCAACCTCGCCAATGACTACGGTGATGCCGTAAAAGGCACCGACAATGAGCACAGACTCGGGCCAATGCGCGCGATTCAATCTGGAGAGGTATCACAGCAAGGGATGAAAAAAGCCATCATCCTGAATGTGGTTCTGACCATCGCATCCGGACTATTTTTGGTGCTGCATTCGCTCGAATCGCTGCAAAACATCCTCGCTTTTATTGGCCTTGGCATACTTGCCATCGCTGCGGCTATCGCCTACACCGTTGGCAACAAACCTTATGGCTATGTCGGGCTTGGTGATATTTCAGTGTTCATCTTCTTTGGTTTGCTTGGTGTGTCAGGCACTTATTTCCTTCATACCGGCCACTTAGACACACTGCTGTTTTTACCTGCCATTGGCTGTGGATTACTTGCCGTCGCAGTCCTTAACGTCAATAACATGCGCGATATCGAAAACGACAGCGCTTGCGGAAAACGTACCGTGGCCGTTCGCCTTGGTGAGCGCAAAGCCAAGCTGTATCACTTCGCCTTACTTGCTGTCGCGGTGAGTGCGTTTGCGATATACCTGTCACTGCAGCAGTCACCGCTTTGGATAAGTCTGCCTTTTGTACTGAGCTTGGTAGCTGTCATCAAACACGGTACTGCGGTATGGCAGACCACACAGCCAGCACAGATCGCCCCAATGATGCCTATTGTGGTTAAGTGCTCATTAGTCACCAACATCTTGTTTTCTGGTGTGGTTATAGCTCAAACTCTGATCACTTAATTGAGCCTTGTCATTGCATTGACCTATTCAACCGATATACTCGATTTATCCCTTTTGAAAACTGCATAGAAGAGCCGCCATGGAATACAGTACTTCAGCCCTATGTGATATCTACCTAGATCAAGTAGATGTTGTCGAGCCAATGTTTAGCAATTTTGGCGGCAGAGCCTCATTTGCAGGTCAAGTGACTTCCGTAAAATGCTTTGAAGATAACGGTGTGATACGCGATATTTTAGAGCAAGACGGCGTGGGTCGCGTTCTGCTGATTGATGGCGGTGGTTCACTACGAAAAGCCCTTATTGATGCGGAAATCGCTCAATTGGCCGAGGACAACGAGTGGGAAGGCATTATTGTCTACGGCTGCATTCGAGAAGTCGACGAGCTTGAAGACATGAATTTAGGCATTCAAGCGCTGGCCTCAATTCCCGTGGGCGCCGCTATTTCAGATGTGGGTGAAGTGGATGTGCCAGTGAACTTTGGTGGCGTGACCTTTTTGCCAGAAGACTACGTGTATGCCGACAACACTGGCATCATCTTGTCACAAGAGCCACTTGATGTGAGCTTTGATGAAGAAGAAGCGGAAGACACCGAAGAGTGATAGTTAAAAACATCACTAAAGCCCCCTCCTAAAACGACCATTATCCCCTTGAGTTTACCGTCATCCCCTTGAAAAAGGGGATCTTTCCCAGCGAGTGATTCGAACAATTTAAGTACAATACTCGCGGATGGAGATCCTCACTTTCGTGAGGATGACGTATTTATTTTGAGGCTGGCTGCAATAAAGTTTAAATTCTAATCATTAAAAAGTGATGTACTTCGATTAGTCGTTGCCAAACAAATCGCGAGTGTAAACCTTGTCCGCGACATCTTCTAACTCAGGCAACATGCGGTTAGAGATAATCAAGTTAGCTTCTTGTTTAAAGGCATCTACATCTTGAATCACACGCGAATGGAAGAAGTGTTCTTCTTTGAGTACTGGTTCGTACACAATGACTTCAATGCCTTTCGCTTTCAAACGCTTCATAATGCCCTGAATGCTCGATGCACGGAAGTTATCCGAGCCCGACTTCATGATCAAACGATACACACCGACAACCTTCGGGTTACGTTTCATAATCGACTCGGCAATAAAGTCCTTACGAGTGCGGTTTGCATCCACGATGGCACCGATGATATTGTTCGGCACTTCTTGATAGTTCGCCAAAAGCTGCTTAGTGTCTTTTGGTAGGCAGTAACCGCCATAACCAAAAGATGGGTTGCAGTAGTGGCCTCCAATACGTGGGTCTAGTGCTACGCCTTCAATAATTTGGCGCGTATCTAGCCCATGAGCTTCCGCATACGAATCAAGCTCGTTAAAATACGCCACTCGCATCGCTAGATAGGTATTGGAGAACAGCTTCACCGCTTCCGCTTCAGTCGAGTCGGTATACAGTACATCGATATTTTCTTTCTGTGCGCCCTCTACCAACAAATCACCAAACACCTTGGCACGCTCACTGCGCTCACCAATAATGATGCGAGACGGGTTGAGGTTGTCGTATAAAGCACTACCTTCACGTAAAAACTCAGGAGAGAAGAACACATTGTCAGTGCCTAGCTCTTCACGAACGCGAACCGTGTAGCCTACTGGAATAGTGGATTTGATGACGATCACCGCATCTGGATTCACCGCGAGCACATCTTTAATGACCGCTTCAACAGAGCCCGTATTAAAGTAGTTGGTCTGCGGGTCATAATCGGTCGGCGTTGCCACAATCACATAGTCAGCACCGCGATACGCTAACTCTTTGTCCAGCGTAGCAGTGAAGTTAAGATCGTCACGCTTTAGAAACGCTTCAATTTCGCTATCAACAATCGGCGATTGCCCATTGCATAGCATCTCGACTTTTTCTGCATTAATATCAACCGCCACTACCTCATGATTCTGAGCCAGCAACATCGCATTCGATAGGCCTACATAGCCCGTTCCAGCAACTGCAATTTTCATAGTTCTGTCTTTTAATTTGTTTGTGATTTGTTGACGTTAGATTGAGCCCAAACTAAGTCACCAATGCCATCAGTCGGCACAAAACCCGTTGGTGCTTGTAACATGAGCTGTCGCAACGCTTGTTGATCATAATCTTGTGCCGCTTGCTGCAAATCGTCAAGTAACTGATTGTATTCGACTTGCTCCATTGACACTTCTTGCGCTGTCATGATGCGGTCGTGAGAGGTTTTAGAGACGCTATCGCCAATAAGCAACTCTTCAAACAGCTTCTCACCTGGCCTTAGGCCTGTATACAGGATTTCGATATCGCCATCTGGATTACGACTATCTTTGACCTCTAAGCCCGATAGATGGATTAGGTTTTTAGCAAGTTCCGCGATTCTCACTGGCTCACCCATATCCAACACAAACACGTCACCACCTTTACCCATGGCACCAGCTTGAATAACTAGTTGTGCCGCTTCAGGAATAGTCATGAAGTAACGAATAATATCTTTGTGCGTAACTGTAACCGGACCACCTTTGGCAATTTGAGCTTTGAATAATGGGATCACTGAGCCAGAAGAGCCAAGCACATTGCCAAACCGAACCATAGAAAACAGGGTGTTGTGTTGCGTTTTATAACCTTTAGCCAACGCCTGAAGACCTAACTCAGCCAAGCGTTTGGTGGTACCCATCACGTTTGTAGGACGCACCGCTTTGTCCGTTGAGATGAGCACAAAGGACGAGACATTCGCCTCAATTGCGGCACAGGCTGCTCGGTAGGTACCAAGCACATTATTCTGAACGCCTTCAGCCACATTAAACTCAACCATGGGAACATGTTTGTATGCAGCGGCATGATAAACCGTATTGACCTGATATGCCTTCATCGTTTGCACCAAACGCTGCTGGTCCTGCACATTTCCAATAATCGGCACTAAATTCAGCGTTGGTGCCAACTGGCGTAGCTCTCGGTCTATTTGATACAGAGAATACTCAGAGACCTCAAACAATATCAATACCGTCGGTTGGTGTTTAACAATCTGACGACATAGCTCAGATCCAATCGAGCCACCAGCTCCTGTCACCATAACGATCTTGTTCTTAATGTTCTTTTCCAATAACGCTTGATTTGGCGCGACCTGTTCACGACCAAGCAGGTCCTCAATCGCTACCTCTTTAAGCTGATCTATCTGCAGATCACCACTAACGATGTCACTCAAATTGGGGATCGTCATGACCTCAACGGGGTATTCGGAGAGAGCTTCAATTACAGATTTACGCTCACTGCGCGTTGCCGACGGCATGGCAAGCAGTACCTTTTCCACCTTATGCTTATCAATCAGTCGAGGTAGGTACTTACGGCGAAAAGTCGTCACACCTTGTATCGTGGTTTTATGCATCTTGCGATCATCATCGATAAACGCAACAACACGATACTCATCGCTTTGGGATACCACGTTATATAACTGGCGACCGGCCTTGCCTGCTCCATAAATCAGCACAGGAATGCGCCCTGTCACCAACAAGTCAGACACCAAAAAACGGACCAGCAATCGCGCGCCACCGCACATAGAAACTAAAAATGTAGCGTAAATAACAGGTACTGAACGAGGTAGGAAAATTTGGAAGTAGTAAGAAAACAGGATAATAGATAACCCTGACAAGACAGCACCGAATGCGACCGTCACGACAACCTGTAAACTTAAATAGCGCAGCACTGCCCGATATAGGCCAGTGTTGACAAAAGCGACCAAAGTAACCAGTGTTACAGACGCCAACACATACCAATACACAGGGTCTACCCAGTACTCCGCAATGGACCCCATGCGCGAATAGAATGCGGCCCAGAATGCAACAAAGATAAAAATAATATCAACAACGACACTAACCAATCTTTTAGCTGGTCTTGGCATTGTCCAAATAGGATTCAAAGAGAGCACAAACTAACCCCTAGAGAGAATAATTAAATCTTAAGATTTAGAAACTCGGTCACCCGAGCCCTTACCCGTGGCCGTAGCAATAATGTATTCAAAATACTTTCGGACGGTAAGAGCATCGAGCATTTGTCGATCAGTCTTTGCTAATAGCTCGGGAGTGGACATGTCGATATTGTTGATTTGCGCTAGGCCTGTGACGCCAGGTAAGACATCATATATACCCAAACGCCCTCTCACTTCCATGAGTTCTGTTTGGTTAAACAAGTTTGGTCTTGGTCCGACTAAACTCATTTCTCCTTTAACGACATTAATCAGCTGCGGCAACTCATCCAATTTGGTCTTTCTAAGAAATGCCCCAAGTTTAGTAATTGAACTGCGACTCGCTAGATGGCTTGCGACCGACGCAGTATCCACCGACATAGTACGAAACTTAATGAGTTTGAAGGGTTTCTTATGTCGTCCAACACGCTCCTGAACGAAAATAGGAGAACCTGTATCAAACAGACCTATGATGGTCACAATCAAAAGCACTGGCCACAGTATTGCCAAACCAACAAAAGCGATAAAGAAGTCTAAAAGTCGAATCATTGTTTGTTCTCTTTGAGGTTGGCCATGCTCTCTTCCATAGAGAGAGGAGCGCGCCAACCAAGTTTTGATGTTAGGGCTGAGGCATCCACCTCTAGGTCGCCAAAAAGCTGCTCGATCATCGCTGATTTGCCTATCAATTTTCCTAGCAGTCGAAATAGCGTGACAGGTATTGGCAATTGGAACACTTTCTTGTTTAAACCATTAGCGATAGCATCAGTGAATTGACGTGTTGTTACCGTTTCGTTCTCAGCCGCAATGAATACTTGATTAGCGGCTTTTGGGTGAGTCGCGCAGCAGAAGAGTAAATCCGAGAGATTTTGAACGGATATAAAATCTCGTCGATTACTCGCACAACCAAAGGGCAGAACGGGTAGTTTTGCCACCAGTGATGAAAGCAACCCAAAATTTCCCTGCGCGCCCAAACCGTAAACAAGTGTTGGCCGAACAATAACAACTTCTAGGCCAGTTTCCTTTGATATATCCATTAGAGCTTTTTCCGCTTCATACTTCGAACGAGCGTAATCACTTTGTGGATCGCATTTCGAATCAGCACTCAAAGCTTCACCATGGGTAGAAGTACCATTAACTCCAATTGAGCTGACAAAAACAAAGCGCTTAACCTGAGCCGCGGCTGCATCACGTGCTAACTTGATAGTAGCGTCTCGATTTACCGCAAAAAAGTCAGCCGCATTTTTCGCTTTATTGTGAGCGACCCCCGCAAGGTGAATAATTGCATTGCAACCATCCAGATGTTGCGACCAGTCTACATCAACGCAAAGATCTGCGACAATACACTCTTCTGAACTTTTTAGTGGGGTACGTACCACACAAAGATAGTCAGCTTTTTGTTGAGCAAGGAGCTCTCGACCAATGAAGCCTGTTGCTCCGGTAAGTAAAATCTTCACTTTCTAGCCTTTTGATACAACTCAAACGTCTTTGCCAGCATAATGTCTAGAGTAAAGTGCCTTCGATATAACGACAGCCCACGCTCACCATGCACTCTGACTAATTCTGGATGCTCGATATAATGCTCAAACACTTCAGTCAAACGTTCCACTCTTCCTTCTCGAGGAATAAGATACCCCGATTGACCATCATCAATAAGCTCATTGACTCCGCCTACATCACTTGCAATCACCGCAACCCCTGTAGACATAGCCTCAAGAATTGTTAAAGGTAAACCTTCCCAATCCGAGATCAACAAAAAGCCGTCACTTTGCGCAAGAACATTCCTCACCTCATCGGGTTCCAAGTAACCATGAAAATCAACCCTGTCTTCAACACCCAATGACGTTGCCAATTCTCGACATGAATCCAAACTAGGCCCATCACCTACAAAGCTAACACGCAGTTTCGACGAGCGGCACAAAGCGAGTGCTTGTATTACCGTTTTTTGACTTTTCGGAGTATCAAAACGAGCCACCATAGTAAACCTAAGTTCACCGGCCTTACCCGAAGCTTCAAAGCAACGCCTCATACCTGAAGGGGCAACACCGTTTTGTATGGCGAACATTTTATCCATGTTCGCAAAATGGTACCTTTCAGCTTGCTCTCTATCTTGTTTAGAAACAGTAATCACGTAAGTCGGTAGCCATGACATGAACCACTCTATCGACAAATAAACCGCACGACGAAGCACCGGTATACCATCGGTAAATGGCCAACCATGCACGGTGAAAATTCGTGGAACGCTCAAGCCTATAGTGGCTAGACGCCCCACTAATCCAGCTTTGGCCGAGTGCAAATGGACAATATCTGGCGAGAGACTTTTAATAAGGGTTCGTATTTCACGAATCGCTCGAGCGTCAGAGCTCAAGTGAAGTTCACGCTTTAAGTGAGTAAGGCAATAGACTTGGCAGTCCTCATTGTCCCTGAGATATCGACTAAACTCCCCCTCGCCACCAACAGCAACGTTTACCTGGTAACCCTCTTGATTAGCGTGACGAATAAGGTCAACGAGATGAATACTGGCACCACCGACGACGTCAGAACGAGTAATGATATAGAGAATAGATTTTTGTGTCATTGGATTACAGCATCAAGAATTTATACAGGAAAGGATTAGTCTATCGAAATGAATACGCTCAAGAATGTTATCCCAAGTGAATTTTTTCACCTCATCGACAGGTAATATTGTTCGCTCGTCACTTAGCAGCGCTTGAAAGTTTTCTTTTGTTAAACCATCAATATTTGCAAATTTATAACCATGAAGTTCGCTATGTTCAATGATCCAAGAGTAATCATTCGAGATGACCGGCACACCAGCGACTAAGTACTCGATGACCTTAGTCGACGTCTGAGAGGTCAGTGGATATTCATCTGGCATGAAGTTAAGACCAGCCTTAGAGCAAGACAGGTAACTATCCACTTCCTCGCGCTGAACAGTTCCTAAAAACTTCACACCCTCCGTCTTCTCGAGAATGGCGGCGTCTACCTCATCCGCTTTCCCTGCAACGACAATAGAAAGACCCAAGCTTGCCAGCTTTACGATAGACTCCCTCACCCCTTTTCTTTGACTTATTGAACCAAAGTAGCAAATGTCGTAGACAGCGGCTTCCTTTGAGTTCCTAATCGCTAACAACTCCGATGGCGCTCCCATATCACGATAGAAACGAGGAATTTTGGCGTTAAACCAATACTGATTTTCAACGAATGGACTGAGAAATGAATAGTAACAAGGGGTAGAACCTAACGCAGACTTCACTAAGTTTTTCAGTCGAGGAAATTGACCGGTACTAGCAGTATGATATTCATGAATCTCAGGCACACCAGATCTAATATTACCTTTCAAAACCCCGCCAAATCGGTAATATAATTTTGCGTCTACCAAGCGAGCATTATCATTACCTTCCACTACAACGGTATCAAAACCCTTACTCTTGAGGTATTGACTATAGGCAGATGCCTCCGGAATGTATGCTTTTCCGGTTTTAACAAAACATACGTCTAACACTACTTCTCTTCACCCTTAAATACCGCCAACACAAGCAACCTATTCACAAAGCCCTAAAAAACCCCGAGCCCTACCAGTTTATTCCTCGTTTATTTAACAGCCCTATAAAAACCATTAAAGCGAGCTAAACTCAAGCCTATCAATCATATTTAATAGCTTATTTTGCTTACTACTGAGAGAAGCATCGAGCAAGTCTAAACGCCAAACTTCAACATCGTAGAGTAATTTAATATTTATCAAAGAAGTCGAAGAAAAACCCACCACACACTTAATATTAGACTCATAATACATCGCATGCTCAATAATTGCTGGTGAATTGAAAATATTATACTTTCTCAAATCATCAATCTCAGATGGATGTGGCTTGATGAAGAAATCCAAGCCTTTATTATCAGCAAAACGCTGTAAAAAGTCCAAATGGTCGTCATAAGCTTGCTGTGACATCAGACCTAACTTAACTAATGGCTGAGATACAAAAATCAGCGCAGGCCTCTTCAACTGAGGCTCCAAAATCACTTTATCAAAAACAGACTTAAGCGAATAAGTATAATCATTATTTATAACTATATTTTGTTTAACTTCAGCGATAGTAAAGCGCTTTGGATTACGGAGCGAGTCATATACTTTTTTTATATAGTAGTTAAGAGCAGTTTTAAACAAGGCCAACTTGCTAAAATCCGATTCCCTTTGAGTGGCTAAGAATCGTGATCTAGCATCACCATAGTAACCAAGTCCATCCGCAATGATAACAAGCTCAACTGACAAACCACTATAATGGTAATATTGGGGATTGACGTCATTAATTATAACTAAAGTAACGACTGATATACCTTCATCTTTGAAATAGACACCTAAGGACTTAGGTGACATTTGCTGTTCAATAAGTTGAATATTTAACGTTGAAAGAAGGTCGAGGTAAGGTTGGTATATTTGATTATACCCCCACACATCACGCTTAAAGACTACTGCCCTCTCAAAATTGTTGGCATTAGCTTGAAAGTAGGAAACAAATGACATCAATTGATAAGGTGAGTTAATATTTACACCAACAAGAACTCGGCCACTTTCATTTAATAACATAATGCTTCAAACCTAAAATAAAACAGAAAACAGATAAAAGCTCATTAGCTACATCGCTAATGTAGCAAACTTTGAATGCAACACCCAACCTATTGGCAACTAAACTTCCCCCTAAGGCCACTAAAAGTGCCATGAGTTAACTTTACTCATTAAAACAAGAGGTTGATCTAAAGTAGTACTTCCGATAGGTCACAGCGTAAAGCGATAACACTAGAAATAAATTTGAGATTAGCAAAGAAAAAGGCAGCCACTCAAAACCTTGGGATGAAAACACAAAAAGGCAAAGAACATATAATAAAGCACTAGTGAAAGAGCACATAGATATGACTTTGTTTTCACCTTTATAAAACAGATAATTCGTTAACATCAAATACATCGGAAAAAGCGACATCCCCGATAAAAACACCACTACATTCTGCTTAACCCCTTTAAAATCACTTCCTAAAAAGTAAAGATACACTTGTTCAGGAATAAGGTAAACCAAAGCAATAATAAACGGAACTAACAAGATATACATTCTACACCAAGTTAAGACGCGCTTAGCATTAATCTTATTATTTTTTACATTCTCATAAAAGTAAGGAACAATGCCTTTATTGATTGACTGAGCTAGTATCAAGAAAATAGATGCCAACTGAAAAGCCGCCGAGTAAATACCCAACAGGTGAGAATCATATAAGGAGTTAATAAAAAACCTATCAGCCTGACCTTTAAAAAAGAAGTTAAGCTGATGCAATATCAAGGGAATGCCGAAGCTAAATAGGTATAAGAGCAACTTTTTGCAATCTCTCAAAAGCGCGTTATAGTTTACTTTATGAACCTTTAAGAAGCTTCTTACAGAAAGCAGGGAGAATAATAAATACCCAGCCCCAAGAGAAACAAACCTAAGCTCCGCTGAAGGTGCTAGTAACTCAAAGAACATTACTGTAAAAATGACAGATACGATTGCCTGTCCTAACTGGATTTTCAGATAGCTAATGCTCTTTTTTTGACATTGCCTCACAGATAGCTGAACATTCAATATACTCTGAAGGGCACCAACAGTGGAAATTAATATCATATCATTTGACTTGATAACCAATGCAGCTATCAAGAAAATTAAAAACATAACCGTTACGTAAAGATAGGAAACGATCACCAAGTTGCCCATGGCGTGATGGCCATAACGGTAATAGTAGCGAGCAATAGCTCCTTCCATGCTAAGCCCCAGTAAAACATAAGCTAGAACTAACCAAGCATGGAACAATGAAAGCTCACCAAAGCCCTCTACCCCTAAACTACGTGTCAAATAAGGCAGTAGAATAAAAGGAAGAGCTCTAGAAAACATTTCACCCATTACATAAACAGTGCTATCTTTTATTAGGCTCATCTTACAATTTTCAGCGAAAAAACAATACAAGCTTTCATTTTTTAGGTGTACCTTTCACTTTTTCACAATAAAGCATACTGAAACTTTATTTCTATTGAATATCTCCTCTCACCTACCTTCATCGCGCACTTCAAGTGAAAACTTCCAAAAGCATAAGCTAATGACGAGAAACAATGTATAAATAAGCCTATGCTTTCAAATAAACAATTTAGTTACGAAATAATTCTCTCAACATAGAATGCCTCTGCCATGTAAAGGCCGTGGCATGAGCCCCTGAGGCACGCTAATGCGTTGACTGACTCTATGCTTCGGCTATGCGGAGCGCGTCTCATCTCTTCTTTATAACAAGCCAACGCTGCTACTTTACGATCCCACTGCTTCGTAACATCGACGATTTTTTGTGGCAGGAAAGGGGAAGCTGATTTTGAGTTCCACTCTGTTGCAGAGAGTACTTCAAAACAATAGATTTCTTTAACGCTACACCATGCTTGAGGGCGACAAGCAGTCATCACAGCTTTATGCGTGATCTGGTGATCAACATTTAGATCGCCAGCAAAATGAGTATAGAGAATATTCGGAGAGACTTCAGCGAGTACTGCTTCAACTTGTTTCGTCACAGATAATAGAGGAACGCTATCCATTTGGTTATCGGGAAAACTAAACCTGAATGCTTTTTGAACACCAAGCACTGACAATGCAGCCTCTGAGGCTTCATGGCGCTCATCACTGCCATCATCACTTCCTCTAGCAGCAACGCCATCTGTCATGAAAACAACGAATACGTCATCTCCGTTGTCAACGTGCTTAGCGATGGTGCCAGCACACCCCAACGCTTCATCGTCAGAGTGTGCTGCAACAACAAGAACCGTGTTTTTACTCACCACGTTCAATGTTCTCCCAAGAGGTCGCGTCACCAAAATTAACGTCAACTTTGACTGACTTTCCGATAAGCTCCTCAAAGTACTTCGGAGGTAACCCGTATCCAGGGCGTACTCTTCGGATATGCTCTCGCGTAATCTCTTCACCCGCTTTCAACGGTTTTACGAAGTAAATGGAACGTCGAAACTTCATACTTGCTTCTTCTACCGGCTTACGCTCATAGCCTGCTTGACCAATTGCTTTCCAAGCAGACTCGGTATCCAAGCACAAGGTTTTCAGTTCTTCAGGCTCAAGAGAGAACTCAGAATCAGGACCTTTATCTTCACGGCTAAGGGTGACATGCTTTTCAATTAGGCTTGCCCCCATCACAATCGATGCGACAGAAACGGCTGTACCTAAGGTGTGGTCTGATAGTCCAACAACACAGTCAAACTCTTTAGCAATATCAGGAATGGTAGCGAGATTCGCTTGATCCACTGGCGATGGATACCCACTAATACAGTGCAAAACAACAAGTTCTTGACAACCATTATCGCGCGCCGTGCTCACTGCCTCCGAGATCTCCTCGTAGTTTGCCATTCCAGTAGACATAATCATTGGCTTGCCTGTTTGAGCAACACGCTTAATCAACGGTAAATCGGTGAGTTCAAATGATGCAATTTTATAAGCTGGCGCATCGAGCTCTTCCAGCAAATCCACAGCTGTTTCATCAAATGGGGTAGAGAAAACCGTGATTCCTACTTCTCTCGCTTTCTCAAACATCGCTTTATGCCACTCGAAAGGAGTATGTGCCCATTGATACAAATCGTAGAGTTTATATCCGTCCCAAAGACCACCTTCTACCTGAAAGTCTGGTTTATCACAGTCGATGGTCATCGTATCCGGGGTGTAAGTCTGGAGCTTAATAGCGTCTGCACCGGCACGTTTCGCCATCTCTATCGTTTCAAACGCTCGATCGATCGAACCGTTGTGGTTTGCAGATAACTCAGCAATGATGTAGGGCTTGCTGTTTGGGCCAATGGTGCGCCCTTCAATTTTAATTTCTTTCATATTACTTACTCAAATCACTCTTCACGATACTCACACGAGCGTGCAATTGACCGTGTTCATCTATCTCTGCTTGACTGAATTCTAAACGAAAATCACCATGCTCCAAAAACGCCATCGGATAGGTCTCGGCATCTAACATGCGAATATGGTCGTATACGTAGTCAATATCCCCTTCACTTGGCAGTGCACTCTGCTCCGGCGTCCGTCGTTTAAACAAGGTGACTTCACCTTCTTGCTCTTTCGGCTCTGGCTCATCAGTGGCAATCTCTCGGGCCAGTTCAAGCATCAATGGTGCCATTCGATGGAAAATATCTTGGGCCGTCCCCTCCAGCGAAAGCGGAAGTTTACGATAAACAGGACCAGCATCTAACTCACTTACCATTCTAAGTGCACTAAGCTTGGTTTCAGTGTGCCCTCTTACAATCAGGTTTTGTAAAGGACTGCCACCTCGCCCATAAGGAACATCGGCCATGTGGAAACAGACACATTCCCATCGTTCAAGTATCGCACTTGGTACAATCCAACTCCAATGAGGGAAGAAGATATAACGTGGGTTTAACTTCTCGAGTAGTTCTACTGTCAGCTCAGTATGATCGGTAACTAAATGCCAGTTACCAGGAAGTGTATCTTTCACTTTTTGGAACTGTTCGATGTTCCAAGGTTTTATGGTAGCGACAAGGTAATTATTCGACGTCATATTCTGAAATCTCGAGTTTGTATGTTTTCCCACGATGGTGAAAAAACGCAGGAAAATTATCATTATCAACTGTACGTAATAGGTCAAACTGTTGCTCTAGCGTTTTCTCAATCGACAACTCACTATCGCGAGGAGTACGTCGGGCGTAAAAAGATTCCACGCCATGCTGTTTGATAGGAGTAATGCTCTGAGAGTCATTTAGAAACTTAATGCACAGCGCTAATGTGGCTTGCCCTTGCTTAGCCCTCCACTCATGGTATAGCTCATTTCCAGAAAGTGAAAAACTGTCTTGAAGCCAAATATCCCCACTGTCTGCGGCTTCTGATGCTTCTATCAAACAAATTGGAATATCTTGTTTCCCCTCAAGGATCTGCCATGCCACCGGCGCAAAGCCTTTACCTTCAGGGAGGGCACTTTCATGCACGACGAGATTTAGCGCACTTTTTTTCAGATTTTCCGGACTCACCAATTGAGTACAACCAATAAAAAAGCTGACATCACTTTGAACCAACTCATGCTGATTGCGTGCAAAAGTTACGTCCAGTCCCATTTTTTTGCAAGCCGTCACCAACTGTTCTGCATACGGGAGTACCCACGAGTCATTATCAACCAATACATTGACTGTTTTTATGTTCTTCATTGCGTTAAAACTCCTACCACGCGTTGAGTACCAAGCCCATCACTCACTTTAAAACAGCTTGCGACCATTTTACTGTATGTGTTCGTATCAAAGGTCTTATATAACAGCTCTTTGATGGTGTCTGGTTGATCAATAAGTTCAAAAACAGAAACCGCACCAAATTGGTTGAGCATCGACAAGATAGTCTTTTGATTGCTCGCAAAAGCAACCAATATGCTTGGAAGACCCATTGCGCAACGCTCCCAAGAAGCCGTCCCCGCTGCGCCAAAGCACACGTCATGCTCTAGCATTAGCTCTGCAACGTTAGACACGCCAGAAAGGAGCTCTATGCGACTATCGGATCCAAATGCCAGCTCTATCGCCTCACGATGAGGTGCAGTAGGACCTAACACCACGGTGATTTTTGAAATTGAAGATTCCGGCTGTATGGCATTTAACACCGTCGCCGTCACATTAAGGTGATCAGTCCCCCCCATCATCACGAGAATACGCTTTGCGGTCTCATCAAAGCCCAAACGACGAACATCTCTAGCTTCAGAGCTTAATGAAGCAAACTCAGGCCTAAGCAAGGCAAATGGAGTACCTAGCATTAATTGACAATGCCTGGGTACACGCGAGGAATAATCCGAATCTAAGCGCATAAAAGTCTGATCTAAAAGATAGTCACACTCGTGGTCTCTATCTGCCAAGTCATCAATAACCAAAATCTTCGTTGTGTCAGAGTGTGCTTTAACTATCGAGTGCCACACTCTGTCGATACCGTAATGATCGACAATCACCAAATCAGGGGCTTTCTCGAAGTATTGCAGGCTCATTGCGATGGTTTGTCTTGCATCAGCTTGTTGAGAGCCACCTAACCATTTTGAGTGCTCGAGAGCGCCCTCTTCGTCTTTACTATCGACAGAGAGTAGCCGTGCCGTAAAATCTTCATTTTCTAGATGACGAACAATGTTTCCATTATGATCTTTGCAGACAAAAACAATCGTATGCCCTGCTGCTCTAAGCGCCTTAGCGAGCGTCAGACACCGCATTACGTGACCTGTACCGATTTCTATACCTGAATCAGCTCGAATGACAATATTCACTCAAATGCTCCCTGTGAGCGAAGCACATGGTACATAGCCTCCGCTCTAACCCAATCTTCTGGCGTATCTATATCTTGCACAAAGTGTCTCGGTAGCACTATCGGAGAAGTGGTGCCCGAAAAAAGGGGAACATCCTGAAGAAATGCTTGTGCCGTACCCCAATACACTTGACCAGCATCATGAAACATCTCTGGTAAATCTTGAGAACGTGTCATTCGATGTTCGGGCTCATTCAGCTCCAACATCTCTTCGTCGTTTACCCTGGCAGCTCGCTGAATAGGGAAAGGAAAGGACGTCACTGTCACTGCATAATCGCCGCCGCTTGCTTTCAAGGTGCTCAGTCCACAATTTAGCGTTTTTGTAGTCACAAACGGCGCGGTTGCATAGATACAACAAGCCTCACCATCAGAGATATTGAGCCTTCGCAACGCATCTGCAACCACCGCATTAGTCCCCGTGAAATCATCGGCTAGCTCCGGAGTGCGAATAAAAGGAACTTCAGCGCCGTACTCTCGGGCAACGTCAGCAATCTCCTGGTCATCAGTAGACACAATCACCCTATCAAAACAACCTGCGCCGAGCGCAGCTTCAAGCGAATAGGCGATAATAGGTTTGCCATGAAACAGTTTGATGTTCTTTCGAGGGATCCTTTTACTTCCCCCTCGGGCTGGAATAACGGCTACTCTCATCTTTATTACCCCACCAAAATTTTCGACAACACCTCAACAACCTCATCTTGTTGTTGTTGAGTCATTGCATGGAACATAGGGAGAGAGATGGCTTCTTGATAGTACTGTTCAGAGTCAGGATAGTCACCAGTGCGATGACCTTTCGCTTGATAGTAAGGCTGAGTATGTACAGGAATATAGTGCAAGTTCACGCCAATCCCATTGTCACGGAGTGCATCAAACACTTCGCGATGCGACAATCTAATATCGTCAAGCTTTAACCTGATTACGTATAAATGCAGACCTGAATAAGTATTCTCAAGTTGATAAGGGAGCGTTACCGGCAAGTGAGCCAATTTCTCATAATATCGTTCTGCTAAACGATGTCGGGCAGCAACAAACTCATTGAGTCGCTTCATTTGCGTAACACCCAGCGCAGCTTGCAGCTCGGTCATACGATAATTAAACCCAAGGTCAATCTGTTGGTAATACCAACCACCATGACTTTCACCAACCATTTGCTCACTATCGCGAGTAATACCATGACTGCGAAGCAGCGCCATTTTGTCTGCGAGAGCTTTGTTGTTTGTCACCGCAGCACCGCCTTCGGCGGTCGTCACGATTTTAACTGGGTGAAAACTAAACACGGTAATGTCAGAGTACGCGCAATTTCCAATCGGCTCATCATGATATCGCCCACCAATTGCATGGGAAGCATCTTCAATCACCTTAAAGCCATACTCTTTAGCCAGTGCAGATATCGCCTGCATATCACAAGGCTGACCACAAAGGTGAACTGGAACAACTACCTTAGGCAAGGTGCCATTTGCTTTCGCTGCGATGAGTTTCTGTTCCAGCTTTTTCGGACACATATTGTAAGTGGCAGGATCAATATCAACAAAGTCCACCTTGGCACCGCAATACAAACCGCAGTTGGCAGAGGCGACGAACGTTACTGGCGATGTCCACAACCAGTCACCTTCACCTAGCCCTAAAGCTAAGCAGGCCACATGCAGAGCAGACGTTGCACTGTTCATTGCTAACGCATATTTCGCACCTGTATGCTCCGTCAACGCTTTTTCAAACTCAGGCACTTTTGGTCCCTGTGTTAGAAAGTCTGACTTAAGAACCTCAAGCACTGAATCTATATCTTGTTGATCGATATCTTGTTTGCCGTAAGGAATCACGTTCTTTCTCACACTGTAAATTGAGGATCAATATGTTCTTTGATTAACTCTCGCAAACCTTCAACGGTTTCCCATTCAGTGTTAGTGCCCGAATTATACTTGAAACCAAACGGTACTTTTTCTGCTTTGTGATGATCTAGATACTCAGCTTCCGTATAGGTAAACGAAACCGACGGCAAAATAGCGTAGTACTTGCCCAAGTCAATCGTGTTAAGAGAATCTGTATCAGTGATCATTTCTTCGTGAAGCTTCTCTCCAGGTCGGATGCCCACCACCTTTGTTTTACACTCTGGAGCAATCGCCTTTGCGATGTCCAAAATCTTGTAAGATGGAATTTTAGGTACAAAAATCTCACCACCAAGGTGATGTTCAAGCGCATACATCACCATGTTGACGCCATCTTGCAAAGAAATGTTAAAGCGTGTCATCTCTTCATGAGTAATTGGCAGCACGCCTTCTTCTTTCTTCTTCATAAAGAATGGGATAACCGAACCACGCGAGCCCATAACGTTTCCATAACGAACTACACTGAAACGAATGTCCTTCGAACCTTTAATATTATTCGCTGCGGTAAACAACTTATCTGATGCTAGTTTCGTCGCACCGTAAAGATTGATTGGAGCACAAGCCTTATCGGTTGAAAGTGCTACTACGTCTTTAACACCACATTGCAGAGCCGCTTGAATCACATTCTCTGCACCGTCTACGTTAGTACGAATGCACTCCGTAGGGTTATACTCTGCGGTGTCTACTTGTTTAATCGCCGCTGCGTGAATAATGACATCAACGCCTTCACAAGCCTGGATCATACGATTCTGATCGCGAACATCACCAATAAAAAAGCGCAGTTGTGGGTAGTCATGGTGAGGATACTGTTGCTTCAGTTCAAACTGCTTTAGTTCATCACGCGAGAAGATAATAATCTTCTTCACGTCCGCATATCGCTCCAAGATTGTCTTGATGAATTGCTTACCGAACGACCCAGTGCCGCCAGTGATTAATACTGATTTGTTATTTAGCATTGTTGTTGACCTGTATTGATAGGTGATCACGTTAGCTAGCGGCTCACCAATTTAAGCGTAAAAGCCGTTGATAACCTTTCTAAGTAAACGCAAGTTACGTTAAATGATATGAAATGGTTTCAAACACGCTACCGCCCTTGAGTCACGCCCTCAAAAGCAGATTACTAATTCACATCCCAACTTCCACATCGAGCATCTAAAAACTAAATGCCAGAGAGTAGCAAGCGTAGGTAACGCAGAATTGTACCTGAGTTAACAAGGTCGTGCGACTCTTTCACTTATTCATCTCTGGTACCGAAGTACCACTTTCACTCTATAACCAGTTTAGCATTCTTCAATTCATTGCATTTTCGCGTCAAAGTGCATTGTGAAGACGCCTCTCCATGAATAAGGTGCACTTGTTTCAAAGTATCCTGACACCCTGCCACAAACTTGAGAAGATCTTGCTGGTCGGCATGCGCAGAATACCCGGACATCGAGTGTATCTTGGCACTGACATCAACTTGCCGCCCCTCGATTGTTACTGAGGCGCATCCGCTCTGAATCTCACGCCCTAACGTGCCACCAGCCTGATAACCACAAAACACCACATCGGTTCTTTCATCAGGCAGGAGCGCTTTTAGGTAGTCCACAATGCGTCCACCCTGGCACATACCAGAAGCCGCAATCACTATCGCAGGTTCACCGCTGGTCGCGAGGCGATTAACTAGCCTTGTGTGCTCTCGGTGAGATTCCACCACAATACATTGATCAAAGCTGAGCGGGCGCTGCCCACGCAAGACCTTTGCTTTTGCCTCTCTATTCCAAAGCTTACGGTAACGCCGATAGGCATTGGTCACCTTTGCCGCGAGTGGTGAATCCACAATAATAGGTAAGCGCTCACTTAGCTGATGTTGCGACAGCAAGCTTTCTATATCAAACAGCAGCTCTTGGGTCCGCCCAACGCTAAATGCAGGAATTAAAATGACGCCCCCGTCACTCAGGCTACGTTGAATGACCTCAAGCAGTCGCTTGGAGCGGGTCTCAACGTTTTCATGATGCTTATCCCCATAGGTGGATTCCAAAAACAGATAGTCAGCTCGTTTAGGTGGTTTAGGATCGGGCAGCAATGGAGTGTGGCTTGGTCCGAGATCCCCAGAAAACACCACCACTTCTTTGTTAGGAAGCATAATTTCGACATAAGCACTACCCAGTATATGACCGGCAGGCTGAAACCGAATATGAGTAAAGTAGCCTTGCTGGGCACTTTTGATAGGAACCCACTCGTTGTATTTCACTGGTCGAAGCTTACGAGCAATCCACTGCACAATATGCGTTCGTTGAGACTGGGTCAGACCCGCTTGAAACTTGAGCCCATCTTCTAGCATCAGCGGGACTAAATGCGCCGTTGCCTGCGTGCAATATATCGGCTCTCGAAAGCCAGCCGCCACCAGCCAAGGAAGTCGGCCTATGTGGTCAATGTGGGCATGAGTAAGCACTAACGCACGAATATGAGAGATTGTAAACTCAATATCTAGCGAGCCCTGTTTGACATCGCTCCCTTGAAACAGACCACAATCAATGAGTAACGAGTTCCCCTTCACACTCAGCTCATGGCACGAGCCCGTCACAGATGCCTTGCCACCATGATGTATCACGCTTACCTCATTGGTTAGTGATACCGCTTTTTTAGACATTGGCATTCTCGCTCCTTGTTGACTGTGTTTGTATAGAGAGCGCCTTAACTCTTGCAAAAAAAGCGCTGGAGAGGATCTCGACATAATCGGCTTCTTTACGCCGCTCGCAGAAATCGAGCCATTTCGAGACATCGGCATTTTGAGTGTTGAGTGAGATGTTGCGATTCTGTCTTGAACGCGCAGATTGGATGGGAATTCGGTTGGTAATATACAGCATGCTGCCTCCTATTGCTCATTGAGTCGGTGGAGGATAAAAAACAGCCGGGAGAGAAACTCGATGCGATTTACTATTTGCGACCGAGAAGGCAAATAGGCGGGAAGTGTTGCACGCTATGACATAAAAGTGAAAACACTCTCAAAGAAAGTGATGAAAGGCAGCGCTACATTGAGCGCCGCCTCGCTGGCATAGAGTCATTTGAGCTAATTAGTTGTTACCCAAGCGCTCTCTTGTGTAAGAACCATCAAGAACGCGAGTCCACCACTCTTTATTATTCAGATACCATTCAACCGTTTTTCGGATACCCGATTCAAACGTTTCTTCTGGTTTCCAACCAAGTTCACGTTCAATCTTTGACGCATCGATAGCATAACGGACATCGTGACCGGGACGATCTTTTACATAAGTAATCAAGCTTTGGTATTCATCTACACCTTCAGGCTTGTTCGGTACTAACTCTTCAAGCAATGCACAAATAGTTTTAACGACTTCGATGTTTGCCTTTTCGTTGTGGCCGCCAATGTTATAGGTTTCGCCAAGCTTACCTTCCGTCACTACCTTATAAAGGGCGCGGGCATGATCTTCGACAAACAACCAATCACGAATTTGCATACCATCACCATAAACCGGCAGTGGCTTACCTTCTAGCGCATTAAGAATCATGAGCGGTATAAGCTTTTCTGGGAAATGGTAAGGGCCGTAGTTGTTGGAACAGTTGGTCACCAATACAGGGAATCCATAGGTACGCCCCCAAGCGCGAACGAGGTGATCAGAACCTGCTTTACTCGCTGAGTACGGGCTGCTTGGCTCGTAAGAGGTTTCTTCAGTGAACAAGTCATCGGTGCCTTCTAGATCGCCATATACTTCATCTGTGGAGATATGGTGGAATCGAAACGCCGACTTTTTACTATCTTCTAAGGTGTTCCAATACTGTCGTGATACTTCCAACATATTGAAGGTACCTACAAGGTTGGTCTGAATAAACGCAGATGGGCCATCAATAGAACGGTCGACGTGTGATTCAGCCGCTAGGTGCATTACCGCATCCGGTTTGTGCTGCTCAAACACACGTTGCAGCTCAGCAAAGTCACAAATATCGACTTGCTCAAAGGCGTAGTGTTCATTGCCAACAGCACCCGGCAATGACTCTAAATTACCCGCGTAAGTCAAACAATCGACATTAACCACACTGTCTGTTGTATTACCTAAAATATGACGAACGACGGCACTACCGATAAAGCCTGCGCCACCTGTAACCAGAATTTTCATAACGTTCCTTGATTTATATTATGAGCTCGAACACGCTTTATAAAAGTGTTCAACTTTATTAATAAATTCTTGCAACTGGCTTTCTTGCAGGGCATTAATGCCCGCTGCGGCCGCTCGGCCTCCTCCAGTACTAAACTGCGCACAAATATCCCCTGCCCCTTGCTTATTGTCAAGTGGCGCTCGAAGGGAAACGGTATAGCTATTATCTCTATTTCTTGTCAGAACCGCATGCGCTTGATGTGGCGCTTCATTGGCTAGCCAGTTGCCAAACACACCGCTGACTCTGCGAGATGCTTTTGTATCAGGTAATTCAAACACCGTCAGATAATCCGAGGAATAGACGGGGTCTAAGGATCTCACCTCACTAAAGTCAGCTTCATAAGCACTTCTAAGTGCATAGTAAGGGGATGCTTTGTCTTTTTGAACATCAAAAGGAGATGGGTAGATGGATAGAGATTGGTACAATTCTGCTGGGTCAAAGTGCAAATCACTAACAGAAGAGCCATAGCCATTATAGTTAATCAGCACTCCAAGCTCTTTTAGGTATGCGCGCTGCTCAACACCGTAACCTGCTTGTAAAGCAAGGCTCTCTGCCGTCGCCGTTAAATTATCGCCGTAAGCAGCAGCAATAGCCCAATCGTGGTATTTGCCGCCCAATAACTTATCCACAATCAATGACGTACATGTCTCCGCATCCAAATCGATATGAGCTTCCAAGTTATTTGATTGCGGTATTTCACCCGCTCTATGGTGGTCAACATAAAACACTTCAGCCCCTTTTTCTATGGCTTGAAGCAACCCTCGCTGGTTCTTTTCCATAGAGATATCCAGCACCGTCACGCTATCACCCGCTTCAAATGATACTTTCTCTAACAAAGCAATATCGCGCTTAACGCCAGTAATGAGCTTCGCATCCTTTTTAGGGTGAGAAAACCTAAGTTGTAGCAATGCGATAATTCCATCTGCATCCCCATTGAATACATCGTAATGAGCCATGAGTCACCTTAACTTCAGTTGTTGGTTTTGATGTTCCCTAACGTACCTCAAATGGAAACAGAGTTTCAACGAAAAGCCCAGCAGTGTTCAAAAATGCACAGTAGTATTCAAAAATGCACATAGTGACATTGCTTCAACTTATCGGTTACGGTAACATTTAGCACTATTAGAGTAGTTCCTCACTAACCTAAGCTATGTATCACAAGGACAGGTACAACATGGATTCATCCCTGACTCCAAGCCTACCGTACGCTGCCTCCTCTATTTAAAGCGTGTTATGGATAACGCAACCAACCGTAGGGCGGTAGCATACCCATAACCTGCAGCTAAGCACCCAAAATTGATGTTTAAAACAATGAACAAGTATCTCATTCCCGCCGCCTTTTTGGTGATGGCGGTCTCTGGTTGCAGCCATACACCGAGAGAAGTAGAAGCAAAAGTCGCCTTGGTTGAAACCGAAAACATTCAGTACCAAGAAGCGATTCCGCGCAAATACTGGGCGTCACTGGATCATCCAAGCACGACCCAAGTGAACGCCAGCGGCATGCTCATTAAAGTCGGTTCGCCATATACCTCAGGTTTGGGGCAAGAATGTCGCGAGCTACAAATGACCACAGAACTGAATGAAAACCGCACACGCATTGCTTGCGCAAAAATAGTCACTACCGATTCGAATTCAACGAAAACAGAGAAAGCGTGGTTTTTAACCGACGATATCGTTGAATCATCCACAATAATTAAGATCCAATAATGTCAGTATTGCAATTATCTTCTCGGCTAGGCACCTTACTGCTAAGTGTTGTTTGTACCTCAGTATCTGCGGTTACCATTCCACCAGAATTAATGGGCAACAACACAAGTACAACAGCAGTACCAACCGGTGCTTCTTCACTTCCTGCCACTAGCACCTCATCACAAGTCGCTATTTCTTCACAGCTTCAAGCCGGGCTCTCTCCAACCAAAGCACTCGAAATGGGCAGTTACAATACAACCGGGCGCAATGGTACGCTGCTTCCGGGAGAAGTAGACGTTAAAGAGCTATTGCCGTCATCCGGAGAAGCACTACCTCCTCCTTATGGCGCGAACCTATTTGCCGGCGGTTACGAAACCGAGCGAAGTGACGGTCTCAATGACAACTACCTGATCGCCGCTGGTGACAAAATCAACATCTGGCTTTGGGGCGCTGTGAATTATTCCGATGTCACCACCGTGGACAACCAAGGTAATATCTTTATTCCGAACGTTGGCCCAATTAAAGTAAAAGATGTCAGAGCAAGCGAAGTCAACGCTCTCGTAAGTTCCAAAATCAAAACCATCTACACTCGGAATGTCAGTGTTTACGTTAATCTACTGACCTCAACGCCCGTGAGCATCTACTTAAGTGGACCGGTAATACGTCCTGGCCAATATGCTGGCATGGCTTCCGATTCTTTGCTCTACTTTTTAAAACGTGCTGGCGGTATTGACTCGGAACGCGGCAGTTATCGTAACATTCAGGTGCGTCGTAACAACTCAGTGATTGCTGAAGTTGATCTCTATGATTTTATTCGCAGTGGCAAGCTTCCAAAGGTGAGCTTTAAAGATGGCGATACTATTTTAGTCTCACCACAAAAATCTGCTGTGGTTGTAGCCGGTGGTGCAAGAAACCCATTCCGTTTCGAGCTAGACGGCAACAAAGCACTAGGCTCCCAACTCTCTGAGTATGCACGACCACTGGCAAAAATCTCTCACGTTGGGGTGGTTGGCAACAGAGAAAGTGGCCCATTCTCACGCTACCTTACCTACAAAGACTTCCTTGAATTTGAAGTACAGGATGGCGACAAAGTCTTCTATAACGATGACTTACATGCACAGGTGATGGATATTCAAGTCATGGGTAGCTATTTAGGCCCTTCTTACTTTGCCGTCAAAAAAACCGCTAAGCTCCACGACTTGCTGCATTATATCCCAATCAATCCAGAACTGGCTGATTACGGCTCTATTTACATCCAAAGAAAAAGTGTTGCCGCACGCCAAAAACAAACACTCAATGACTCTCTCGACCGACTAGAGCGAAGTGTCTTTACTGCGCCAGCGTCTTCCGATGGTGAAGCTGCTATTCGAGCCAAAGAAGCTGAAATGGTGCTGCAATTCTCAGAAAAAGCGCGAAAAGTGGAACCACTTGGTAAAGTGATTGTGTCCGAAAATGGCAACATCGCTAACATCATGCTCGAAGAAGGCGACCAAATCGTCATTCCATACAAAACCGACCTGATCTCTATCGGTGGTGAGGTGTTAATGCCACAAGCTGTGGTGTTTAATAAGAATGCGACCATTGATGATTATGTGGCTTGGGCAGGCGGGTTTACTGAACGAGCCGAAGATCAACGCATTGCCATTGTTCGCGCCAACGGGCTGGTCGAGTTTGGAAATGACAAAGAGATCCGCAAAGGCGACCAAATCCTCGTACTACCAAAAGTAGATACTAAGACCATGCAAGCGGTTAAAGATATTACTCAGATCGTTTATCAAATTGCCGTATCAGCTAATGTCGCATTGAGACGTTAGCACCGTGTTTAGTTAGGAATAAATTAGGCATGGCTCAGGTAAAAAAGCGTTCGACGCTAGCGGTCTGGAAAGATGTAATATTTGCGATATTCCTCAGGGAAATAAAAAGCAAGTTCAATGACAAGCTAGGGATTGCTTGGAGCATTATTTCACCCGTCAGTTTTATCTTTCTCCTCTCTTTTATGAGAGGAAAAATGGACGGTGGTAATACACATGGTGTTCCAACGTTTTTCTTCATGGTTTACGGCATGATCTTAATACAGTTCTTTCTCGGAACCGTTGAGGTGGTGTCCAACTCCATCAAAAAAAACAAGCCCTTATATGCTTTTCGACAAGTTCAACCTATTAGCTCTGTGCTGGCCATCGCTGGTTTTGAGTTTTTGGTGAAGGTGTTTGTCATTCTGACCATAGCCATGCTATGCCTTTTGTTGAAAATGGAACATAACATTGACGATCCTATTGAAGTCATTTTCATTGTCGTGCGTGTTTGGCTGCTAGCAACAAGCATTGGTTTGATAACAGCGCTTGCGTCAAGCTATGTCCCAGAGGTAAGTAAGTTACAAACCCTTGCTATGCGACCGCTTTTCTTTATATCCGGCATATTCTTTAGCTTGCAAGACATCCCCAGAGAGTATTGGCACTACTTAGACTGGAACCCTCTTCTCCATGCGGTGGAGTTAGCGCGCTATGCCGCTTACTCTGGCTATGGAACCGAAGGCGTGAGCGACTTTTACCTAGACACAGTCACTATAGTATTGGTGTTCTTTTCACTAGCTTGCTATCACGTAGGTTGGAAACAAGCCATTAGCCGATAAGTAGCCACTCTAGAGCAGTTAAGATTGAAAAGTACCTATGATTGAACAACGATTTAACGAGTTTAGGCTCAGTGTAAAGCCCGTAGAATTTAATGATATAGAATTCTTAATGAACGAAGCCAAGCAACTCGATAGTAGCGACCCACAGCTCGCCAACCGCATTCGACTTCGAGTCAAAAATCTGAAAACGCAGCAACAAAATAAGCCAACGCAGCCAAAGGTAGCCCAATCCAGTTCGCAACAAGCAACACAAACTGACCAATTAACACCTAACTCCCTTGAAAACGCCACCTCTTCTCAAGACGATACAGAGACAACGCAAGCATTACCTTCCAAAGCGAATGCACCAGAGGAGGCGCCAAACTGGTACGCCCCTTTTAGCCCTTTGGTTGACTGGGTATCAAGACGCCCTTTTATTGCTTTGGTGCTTATTCCAACGCTACTATTTGCTGCATATCAACTATTTTGGGCCTCCGAGCGCTTCGAGAGTCAAGCTCAAGTAACCGTTCAGCAACCCGATGGTATGGCAACCATGGATGCCTCAATGGCGCTTCTGAGCGGGTTGGGCGTGAGTGGCTCCCAAGGAACAGACTCTGAGCTTGTTAAAGCGTACATTTATTCCAATGACATGATCGAATACCTCAATCGTGAGCTTGGTATGCGCGATCACTTTGCGGACACGAGCATCGACTATTTTAGTCGCGTGCACGACAACGATAGCCGAGAAACCTTAATTGAGTACTACAAAAAGCGCGTCAAAGTCGAAGTCAACGTTGCGTCGGGCGTGATTACTATCTTTGGGCAAGCCTTTAGCCCTGAGTACGCTCAAAGGCTGACACAAACCATAGTCAATCGAGCAGAGTGGTACATTAACTCCATTGGTCATCAACTGGCACAGGAGCAGTTAACCTTTATTCAAGGTGAGCACGAGATTGTTGCGCAGAAGCTCAGTGATGCTCAAACCGCTTTACTTGGATTTCAACAAAAGTACAACCTGATCGACCCTACCGCAGAGGGCGCGGCTATCCAGCAAATTGCATATGGCCTGGAAGGACAAATTGCCACAAAAAATGCCGAACTCACTGGGCTTAGTCAAATCATGAGCGCACAAGCTCCTCAAGTACAGATGTTGCAAAATGAAATTGCCGCTTTAGAGCAGCAGCTGCTCTCTGAACGTACCAAACTCGCGACATCAGAAGGCAAAAGCTTCTCGGTGAGCCAAATTTTGGCCACGTTTACAGACTTAAGAGTAAAAATGGAGCTAGCGCTGCAAGCCTACACTGCCTCACAGATCTCACTTGAGAAATCACGCATTGAGGCATATCGTCAGCTTAAATACCTCGTCACGGTGGAGTCAGCAACAACGCCAGAAGACAATCAGTATCCAGAAGTGTTTTATAACGTCACTCTGTTTGCCATTCTAGCAAGTATGGTATTTGCAATCGGTCGCATCATCCTACTTACCATTTACGAACTTAAATAGCAAAGCGCTTAAGTAACGAATCACTTCACAACAATATATAACAAAAGAGACAAACATGAAGATTATCGATACTGCCATTCCAGACGTTAAAATCATTGAACCACAAGTCTTTGGTGACGAGCGTGGCTTTTTTATGGAAACCTTCCGAACCACTACGTTTAACGAACAATGTGCAGAGCGTGATTTTGTGCAAGAAAACCACAGTAAATCCAGCCAAGGTATTTTACGCGGTTTACACTACCAAACCGAAAACACTCAAGGTAAGTTGGTTCGAGTCGTAAAAGGTGAAGTGTTCGATGTAGCCGTTGACATGCGAAAAGACTCACCAACATTTGGTCAATGGGTGGGCGTCTACCTTTCTGAACAAAACAAAAAACAGCTTTGGGTACCAGAAGGATTTGCCCATGGGTTTTACGTCACTTCAGAAGAAGCCGAGTTCGTTTACAAATGCACGGATTTTTACAATCCGAATGCTGAAGTATCTATTAAATGGGATGACCCTTCACTGGACATTAAGTGGCCACTGGTTGACAACCTGCCACCCAGCCTATCAGCCAAAGACGAGACAGGCCTCAAATTTACAGAAGCACCAGCCTTTTAAAGCTTGACTGGACGCTGTGCTACTGCAACATCAAGAATAAAACCCCATGTGACAATTGAGATAACATCTAAGGAACAGAATGCATTTATATATCTCTGCGGTCTCGCATGGTCACGAACGATTAATTCGTAAGTTTCAAACGCTAAAACGATTGGCTAACCACCCTGACATTACGGTTCTTTGCCGCGACAATCAGAATAGCCAAGCACTCAAAAAACACTGTGAGTGCAGCGGTATTCTTTACTTCCCAAATCAAACAAGGGCAGGATTTGCTACCAATAACAATCTTAATTTTTGGGAAGCTAAAAAGCTGGGGATGCGCGACGATGACTATTTCGTTCTTCTAAATTGCGACGTACACATCAACACTCTTGCTTTACAACAACTCATCATCTCGTTAGAAAAAAGCAAACCATTAATTGCGGCTCCCAACTTATTTTTGGATCACGAACACACAATCTATGATGACAATCTACGTAGATACCCATCAATACTGACGTTCACAAAAAACTATTTATTCAACGATCGAAGTAGCGTCATAGATAAAAGTAAACCAAGTCAACTACCTGAGCGCTACTGGGCTAGCGGGGCATTTTTGGCATTTACTTCACTGGTGTACCAACAATTAGATGGAATGAACGAACGGTTTTTCCTGTACTGTGAAGACATCGACATTTGCAGAAGAGCAAGTAAACAAGGCATTCCCGTGACCTTTCTGAGTAATGTCAACGCCTCTCACCATCGCAGGAGAAGTAGCCAACGCTTTCTTTCACGAGCGTTCTTTTGGCATGTGAAAAGTGTGTTTATCTACTCATTAAGTTCAAAACGTTTGCTATCGGTAAAAGGACTAAAAAGGCACTTGCCTCAATGAAGCACGCTAGATTAAACCAAGTATGTGATTGGGCAGTGATTGTTTTCTACTTCCCCGACGAAGATGCTATCAAGCATGCACTTTGGCTACAAAAACAATACCAGCAAAGCAATGGTCAACTTGTTGTTGTCGACAACACACCATGCAACACCAAAGAATTGGACATACAACAGCATTTAGCACAGTTCAAGCACTATATTGCCAACAATGATAACTTAGGTATTGCCAAAGCACTTAACGATGGTATTGATTACGCCCTCAATCACGGTGCAGATTGGTGCTTTTTATTTGATCAGGATTCGAGGCCGGATGGCGAGTTTTTTCGACATATGCGAGCCGCTCGCGACCACCTAACGCGATGTAAGAAACAGTTCGCAAAACCAGTAGCGGCTATCGCTCCTGTTTACTATGACACTAACTTGCAACGTAGTGGGCGCATAATTCAAATACAAGGATCGCAGCTTTCTCGGCTGAGAGCGCCGCAACATATGGAGTGGGCCAGCTATACGATTACATCGGGCAGTTACCTATGCTTGTCTCATTATCACGACATAGGTGCTCATGACGAATCGCTGTTTATTGATTTTGTCGATATCGACTGGGGACTGAGAGCCAATGCAAAGGGCTATCAAATTCGTGTTATTCCCGCAGCCAAACTAACACACAGTTTAGGAATACAACCTGTATCCGTATTTGGCGTGAACATGGTGAACCATTCTGCAACTCGTCACTACTACTATTTTCGCAACCTCATTCATATGTTGAAGCGCTCCTATGTGCCGCGGGTTTGGAAGCGCACAGAGCTATTAAAATTGGTGCCCAGATTTATCGTGTACTCTCTGTTTACTAGCAACAAACGCCAACACATGACTGCAATGCTGCAAGGGACTTGGCACGGCCTTAAAAACAAAGTAGGAAAACGAGATTAGCAAAAAAGCTAACCGAAATACCATTCAAGGACATTTATGAGAGTTTTAATTACGGGTCAAGGTGGCCAACTGGCTTGGGAACTGGAGCAGACAGCACCAAGTCATATTGATTGGGTTGCATTCGACGCTCAACAGCTAGACATCACTAACACCGCTCGTGTATACGAGGTTCTGGTGCAGGAATCACCAGACATCGTTATTAACGCCGCCGCCTACACCGCGGTAGACAATGCTGAAAGCGACAGCAGCATTGCCTATGCCGTCAACGAAAAAGGCAGCGAAAACCTAGCATTAGCTTGTAAAGAGATCAACGCAAAACTGATCCATGTTTCTACCGACTTTGTGTTTGATGGCAAGCAAACCACGCCTTACTCTGTGGATGCCACCCCAAGCCCAATTAACGTTTATGGCGCATCCAAATTAATGGGTGACATGAAAATTGCCGACATTCTTGGTGGAAACGCCAGCATTATTCGCACCGCATGGGTATACTCTACGCACGGCAATAACTTTGTCAAAACCATGCTCCGCCTAATGGCGGAGAAGTCTGAACTAGGTGTTATTTACGACCAAGTGGGTACACCAACTTGGGCCAAAGGTTTAGCACAACTTATATGGGCACTAACAGCGAAAGCTGACAGCTTTAAGCCTGCAGCTGACAGCACAATCTTACACTGGACAGATGCTGGCGTGGCATCTTGGTACGACTTTGCAACCGCTATTCAAGAGCTAGCTTTAGAAAAAGGTATGCTAGATAAGTCCATCCCCGTGCGCCCTATCCCTGCTAGCGCTTATCCTCTGCCTGCAAAACGCCCAAGTTTCAGCGTAATCGATAAATCGAGCACAGAAGCACACAGCGGAGTACAAACTCAACACTGGCGCAAACAACTATCAGCGATGATGGATGAGCTGAAAGCTAGGGGCGAGAAGCGAGAGGCTAACAGCTAACAGCTAACAGCTAACAGCTAACAGCTAACAGCTAACAGCTAACAGCTAACAGCTAACAGCTAACAGCTAACAGCTAACATTTTATACAAAAACAACGTTTACAAAGAGCTTAATCATGGAAAACTCCAACACACCTCGCAAAGGCATTGTACTTGCTGGAGGCTCAGGCACTCGTCTTTACCCTTTGACGAAAGGCGTGAGTAAGCAGCTAATGTCAGTATATGACAAGCCTATGATCTATTATCCGATTTCAAGCTTAATGTTAGCGGGTATCAAAGAGATCCTCATCATCTCTACGCCAGAAGAGTTACCGCGCTTTCAAAATTTACTTGGCGACGGCTCTGATTGGGGTATTCGTTTTGAGTATAAGGAACAACCCACCCCAGACGGCTTAGCCCAAGCTTTCATCCTCGCAGAAGAGTTTTTAGATGGCGCGCCAGCGGCTCTCGTATTAGGTGACAATCTTTTCTACGGTCACGACCTTGCTAAGTCACTAATTAATGCCAATGGCCAAAAACAAGGCGCAACCGTGTTTGGTTACCACGTTGCCAATCCGACTTCCTATGGTGTAGTGGAATTTGATCACAACGGTACTGCCATATCTATTGAAGAGAAGCCGAAGCAACCTAAGTCAAACTACGCAGTACCGGGACTTTACTTTTTTGATAATAACGTGGTTGAGTATGCCAAAAGCGTAAAACCCTCTGCACGCGGTGAGCTTGAAATTACCGACGTCATCGACCAATACCTGAGCCAACAAAACTTAAAAGTGGAGATTATGGGGCGCGGCACGGCTTGGCTTGACACAGGAACCCTTGATGACCTGCTAGACGCTGCTGTTTTCATTAGAGCAATAGAAAAGCGCCAGGGTTTAAAAATATGTTGCCCCGAAGAAATTGCCTACCGAAAAGGCTATATCAATGATGCACAACTTCGTGATATTGCCACTCCTCTGGTTAAGTCAGGCTATGGTACATACTTACTAAACCTTCTAGAAAACAAAGTGTTTTAGTTTACAACTTAGACGCAACTCTGGTTCGGCTTAAAACCAGATAAAGAATTAAAAATCACACAAGAGTAAAAACAATGATCTTGCCCGTAATAATGTCAGGTGGCAATGGCTCTCGCTTGTGGCCATTATCTCGAAAAGCGCACCCAAAACAGTTCCTTCCTTTGGTAGGTGAGCATACCATGCTGCAAGAGACCATTCTTCGCCTAGAAGGACTGGATTGCCAGCAGCCGACGGTAATTTGTAACGAGGGACATCGCTTCATCGTCGCAGAGCAACTTGCCGAAATCGACAAGCTAGGTGGTGAAATCATACTTGAACCTCAAGGGCGTAACACCGCCCCGGCGATTGCCCTTGCTGCCTTTGATGCCGTCAAAAAACAGCAAGACCCGTATTTATTAGTTCTCGCCGCTGACCATGTCATTCGCAATGTGGATGCCTTTCAGACCGCAGTGTCAAAAGCGCTGATTTGCGCCAAGCAAGGCCACATCGTTACTTTTGGTATCGTCCCAGATAAGCCAGAAACCGGCTACGGTTATATCAACTCCGGCAACCCTATTAATGACTCCGATTGCTTTCATGTCAGAGAATTTGTAGAAAAGCCAGATCTCGAGACCGCAAAAGAGTACCTCTCTTCAGGGCAATACTTCTGGAACAGTGGTATGTTCCTTGTAAAGGCAAGCGTCTACCTCTCCGAACTAGAAAAACACAATCCAGATATATTTGTCGCTTGTCAGCGCGCGATTGAAGGTTCAATTAAAGAAATTGACTTTACCCGACTAGACAACGATGCATTTCTTACTAGTCCAGACGACTCGATTGATTATGCCATCATGGAACAGACGACTTTAGCCGCTATGGTCAAGCTTGATGCGGGCTGGAGTGATGTCGGCTCTTGGTCATCCATTTGGGAGGCCTCACCTAAAGATGATGCAAACAACAGCATCCGTGGTGATGTAAAAACAATTGATGTCTCGGGTTCTCTTATCGATGCAAGAGACAAAATGGTTGCGGCTATTGGTGTAGAAAACTTAGTCATCGTGGAAACAAGTGACGCAGTTGTGGTCGCCGATCAATCTCGCGTTCAAGACATAAAAACAATCGTTGATCAACTCAATGCGGAGCAGCGCAGCGAAGCCACCGAGCACAAAACCATCTATCGCCCATGGGGAAAAATAGACTTGCTACAAAAAGGGTACCGCTACCAGTCGAAGCAAGTGACCATTAAACCCAACAGCCGACTATCACTACAAAAACATTACCACAGAGCCGAGCATTGGGTTGTTGTATCCGGTACCGCGAAGGTAACCTGTAATGGTCAAGAATCAATAGTGACCGAAAATCAATCGACCTACATTCCGGTTGGTGCTGAGCACTCTATTGCGAACCCAGGCCATATCCCCTTAGTGATGATCGAGGTTCAAACGGGTAGCTATATAGGTCAAGATGACATCGAACGACTTGAAGACATATACGGATTTGAAAAGGATAAATATTAGTTGGTCAGAATCTAATACGCACAATTACTCTTCGAACCGCTTTTAATTTTGTAATTCATTGGAAACCCAATACATGACTTTCAATTCCTCAACCAGTCTGAGCCAAAGCAATGTCGCCTTTGGCACGAGCGGCGCACGTGGTTTAGTCACTGACTTTACGCCTGAAGTATGTGCCGCATTTACCCGTGCTTTTATCTCAGTGATGCAGCAAAGCTTCGCGTTTGATACGTTGGCTATTGCCATAGATAATCGCCCAAGCAGTGTTGCCATGGCACAAGCTTGTGCTGCAGCAGCTAAGCAGGCCAATATAGCTATCGTCTACTACGGGGTTATACCAACGCCAGCGCTTGCATATACCGCGATGCAACAAAATATTCCATCAATTATGGTCACTGGAAGCCATATCCCCTTTGATCGCAATGGTCTTAAATTTTATCGACCGGATGGCGAGATTGAAAAACAAGATGAGCAAGCTATCCTCAATGCATCTGTAGACTTTACTCTGCCTTCAACTCTCTCAGAACTGATTGCTGATAATACGGCTGCTGAACACTACATCCAACGCTACACCTCAATATATAGCCGTGACGCATTGAAGGGAAAACGAATCGGTATTTACGAGCACTCGAGTGCAGGGCGTGACCTTTACCCTGGCATATTCACAGCACTTGGTGCAGAAGTCGTCAGCCTAGAGCGAACCGATACGTTCGTCCCTATAGATACTGAGGCAGTAAGCAAGGAAGACCAGCAAAAAGCAAAAACGTGGTCGAAGGACTATGGCTTTGACGCTATATTCTCTACCGATGGAGACGGCGATAGACCTCTCGTTGCTGACGAGGAGGGGAACTGGCTACGCGGAGACATTCTCGGACTGTTGTGCTCCCGCGCACTCAATGTTGAGGCTCTTGCCATCCCAGTGAGCTGCAACACAGCTGTAGAACTCAGCCGGTTCTTTTCACATACAGAACGAACCAGAATTGGCTCACCTTACGTGATTGCCGAGTTCGCAAACCTTGCATCAAAATATCAACGTATAGCTGGATTTGAAGCCAATGGCGGTTTCCTTTTAGGTAGCGATATTGAGATCAACAACCAATCACTCAAGGCACTACCTACGCGTGATGCAGTATTGCCATTTATTGCTGTTTTAGTCGCTGCAGAGCTGTCCGGAATTAAAGCTCTGGTTGACGCATTACCAAAACGTTTTACCGCTAGTGACCGCATCCAGAACTTTGCGACTGACAGAAGCCGAACGATTCTTACGCAAGGCACGCAACAACCTCAGCGACTTATCGAAAATCTAGGGTTTGATAACCTTCACCTCGAGGCATTAAACACCACCGATGGTCTGCGAATGGTGTTCAATAACGGCGATATTATTCACCTTCGACCATCTGGCAATGCACCAGAGTTACGCTGCTACGCGGAAGCTGCTGAGGACAGTATCGCTTCGAACTATGTTGCCCAAGCTCTCGAGCAAGTGCAAAAAATAAACGGATAAAACACACTAGAACCAATGGCTAGGCGCTACAGTCATTTACTGTGGCGCCTAGCCGCATCGAGAGAAGAGCATGAAGCAAGTCATTTTTTATGGTATTGAAAACAAAAGTCACCTAGATGCACTGGATTCTTTTTTGCAATCGCAGAAGCACATCGCACACCAAGGTATCATCAATGAAACTTCCGATTCTCGCGCATCGAGTGGGTGGAACACCGTTATCTACACAGGTGAGTTAGAAGAGCTAGAACGACGAGAGGGCTGTCTATATATCTGCTTTTACAGCGCTCCTGAGTTGGCAGTAAGCCATGACACCTCTCAGCAAGACTGGTATCAGAGGCATGAACAGCGCCTAAGCTGGGCGATGGAGCGCTTAGAGACCACCATACTAGTCGAAGAATATCGCACTTTTCAAAACCTAACTGCGCTCTGCGCTCTATTGAGCGACCAGTATGACGTCGCATTGTCTTTACCACAGTTACCATCACTTAAAGTTTCCATCAGCGAATTAGCATCACAAATGGGAGCGCTAGCTTTATTACAAGCAGAACCAAAAAGTCAAACACTGTTTGAGCAGCTCGAAAGTGCTGCCGAATTACTCGGAGAGGACTTTAACCCAAGCATTGCCCACAGGTTAGCCACTTATCAAAAGAAAATCAGTGAACACGAGCGAGAAGCAAAACTAGCTCATGAGACAGAGCAAGCCAATTTAGCCAAAATAACCTCTCAGTTCAAAGAGAAAACAACTCAGCTTGAAACTGCCAACCTCGAGCTAAGATCAGAAAATGAACTAGCGTTTCTGCAAATTCACCAACTACAAGAAGAGCTTGAGCAAGCGCATCTATCAGCGACCCAAACTGAGCAAGCATTAAAAGATGAACTCGCTAACACCACCATTGAATCCGACAAAACAAATGCTCAATTAGTCACGAAAAACCTTGAGCTCGCCTCAGAAAACGAACTAGCGTTGCTGCAAATTCACCAGCTACAAGAAGAGCTTGAGCAAGCGCATCTATCAGCTACCCGAGCTGAGCAAGCATTAAAAGATGAACTCGCTAACACCACCATTGAATCCGACAAAACAAATGCTCAATTAGTCACGAAAAACCTTGAGCTCGCCTCAGAAAACGAACTAGCGTTGCTGCAAATTCACCAGCTACAAGAAGAGCTTGAGCAAGCGCATCTATCAGCAACCCGAACTGAGCAAGCATTAAACGATGAACTCGCTAACGTCACCATTGAATCTGACAAAAAAAATGCTCAGTTAGTCACGACAAACCTGGAACTCGCCTCAGAAAACGAGTTAGCGTTGCTGCAAATTCACCAACTACAAGAAGAGCTTGAGCAAGCGCACCTATCAGCGACCCGAACTGAGCAAGAATTAAAAGATGAACTCGCTAACGTCACCATTGAATCCGACAATACAAATGCTCAGTTAGTCACGACAAATCTGGATCTCGCGTCAGAAAACGAATTAGCGATGCTTCAAATTCACCAGCTTCAAGAAGAGCTAGAGCAAACGTACTTGGCGGCAAAACAGTCTGAGCAATCACTAGAATCCGAGCAAACTAAAAGTCAAGAATTAGCTTCACACAACGAGATTGCAGCAAAGCAGGTACTTAAGCTACAGAGCGAAATAGACCAGCTTCAAAAGTCAATGGATAGCAAAGAAAACATGCTTGATCTAAATAAACAGCACCTTATGGATAAACTGTCTGAAGAACAATCCAAAGTAGAACTACTCAACAACAAACTCGCACAACAAACGACAATCACGACCGAACTACAAGCTGAAAACGAACTGGCCTTGCTTCAGATCCATCAATTGCAAGAAGAACTCGAGCATTACTACTTGAAGTATCAACAGCAAGCGAGTTGGACACCTTTAGAGGCTTGCGTTTCTAACGACAGTAGTCACTTACGAACAACGTTGCAATTGTTATCCTAGTGTACTTAGTCGTCAGCCAATAAAATGAAGCAACTTGTTATACTCGACCCTGGGTTAAAAGAGCTGAGCGGGCACCACCCGGCAAGCATCGAGGCGATTGTAAATGCACTCGACGTTTCTCTCGATGCGTTTAACAACCCACGGATAAGTGTTTATTGTCACAAGGAGATTTCGACCTCATTCGTAGAGCCAAAACGGCAACAAGGGGTCGAAATTAACGCACACTTTATTACTGAGTACTATCAGTACTTTTATCAGTCCCCGACCCGGCAGCAACTTACGCACTATACGCTCAATTTAGCCAGTGAATACTACCAAGCAATATTAAAAGCTCTCGAAAATAAGGATGCTAGCTCTACGGTAATATGGTGCCACACTCTTGGTTGGCAGCACGCACAAGCGTTATACCTAGCCTTGTCAAAGGTACACCAAACACTGCCCACTTCGAAATTAAGGCAATATCATGTAATGGTAGGCCTAATGTACCACCCCTTTAGTCGGTTGCCTAAACTTGAGCCTGAAGTCATTACACGTAAGATGCATCACGAGCTAGCATTGAAGCGACTTTCATCTTTGAGCTCAGTACAGCTATTAGCGGCAGACTTCGAAATACAAGACTACTATCAGCGCTTGTTAAAACGCTCTATTGATATACAGCCGTGCTTACTATTAGGACAAGAGATCAAACTACAACGGCAACTCAAGCAGCACGATAAGAATCAAGTGTTACTGTTTACGGGCGACGCGAAGCCCGATAAAGGGTTTACGCTACTACCTGACTTAATTCGTAGTGTAGTGCCAAACTGTCCTGAGCAACAGTTTATCGTACAATACACTCTCACTAACCAGTCGAGCTTGCTAGCCAATATCGATAGTCAGCTTAAACAGCTTAACGATACCTACAGTAACCTCACATTAGTGAATAGGTTTCTTGACCACCAAGAGTTGATGACGCTATTTCAAACCAGTGAAACCATAGTGCTCAATTATGACTCCGAAACATACCAATACCAGAGCTCTGGCGTCTTGTGGCTGGCTGCATTTTTTGACCTTAAGGTAATCACCCTAACCAAGAACTGGCTAGAAAGAGAAGCGAAACGACTGATAAGCGAGGTCACATATTGCGAAAAAAAAACTGAAATCGTGACATCAATCACAGAAAAGTCGCCGTTCTATAAAAACGAAAAAAAAGGCCACAATACAGAGTGTTACAAAGGACTTCTTTTCACCCCACTCAATTCTTGGTTACACAGTAAATTCGATTGAACATTAATCACACAACAGCATCTTTATTTTTGAACCGAGATCGAATAACTTATTCCACTCGGTGCTTATTGAGATTAGCCGTATACAGGGAGCAGTATGAGCGCACAGTCAAACCTTACAACGCCAAGATTTTTACAACCAATGACCAATTTAGTTGTATTAGGCGCAGGTGATGGAACTGAACTAGAATCTTTACTTAAGCACGAGGCTGAGCAGTTCTACTTGTATGAAGGGCACTCAAGTGCCTACCAAGCTCTATGTGAAACAATGCCATCTAGCCACAACATAAAAGTCATCAATCGAGTGGTTGCCGCGGTAGAAGGAATAACGGACTTTCACCACCACAAGCCTCAACAATTTTCAGGCATCAACACAAAATGGGTGACGCAAGCGTTTAAAAACGCAGTATGTGAAGGCACACAGCAAGTTCCCGCTCTCTCTTTAGCGAACGTCATTGAGCAGCACCCGTCCTTAAAGAATGCTAATAGCGTAAATGGCTTGATCTTAGATTTAAATGGGATTGAATGCGATGTAATTAATAGCACGTCCAGAGAAGTTCTTGACCATTTTAGTTACATTGAATTAAGAACCGTTAAAGCAAACCAAGACACCTCAGAGCCTATAAGCCAAGCTTGTGCGCTCGCCTCACTGATAAGCCTCGGATTTGAGCTAATTGATATTAAAAAATCCGGTCTGACCACTACATTAACGTTGACTCGGCAACTGGAACAAACGGAGCCATCGACGCCATTAATGGAATCGATTAGTGAGGCAAGACTAAAACCGCTCCAGGCGGAGTTTGATGAATACCAGCAAACCGTCTCGGAAGAATTTAGCGCACTACATGAAGAGCTAGACAAGCTTATTGAAGAGAAACAAGGGCTAGTCTCTAGTATCTCGTCTCTAGAGTCTCGCATCTCCGAGTTCACCACAGAGAACACAGAGCTCGCAGAGGTTGTAAGGGTGCTAGAAGAGAGTAAAAAAGCACTAGAAGTTGAATGCAATAACCTAGCATCTCGCATCTCGCATCTCGAATCTAGAAACACAGAACTCACCACAGAGAACACTGAGCTCACAGAGAGCAAGAAAGGGTTAGAAGCCGATTGCAACACCCTAGCCTCTAGTATCTCGCATCTAGAATCTACTATCTCGAACTTAGAATCTAGAATCTCAGATCTCACCACAAAGAACACCGAGCTCGCAGAGGGTAAGAAAAGGTTAGAGGCTGAACGCAATAACCTAGCCTCTAGCATCTCAAACCTAGAATCTAGAACCTCAGAACTCACCACAGAGAACACCGAGCTCACAGAGAGTAAAAGAGTGGTTGAAGAGAGTAATAAAGGGTTAGAAGCCGAACGCAACAACCTCGCATCTCGCATCTCGCATCTAGAATCTAGAATCTCAGAACTCACCACAGAGAACACTGAGCTCACAGAGAGCAAGAAAGGGTTAGAAGCCGAACGCAACAACCTAGCCTCTAGCATCTCGCATCTAGAATCTAGTATCTCAAACCTAGAATCTAGAACCTCAGAACTCACCACAGAGAACACTGAGCTCACAGAGAGCAAGAAAGGGTTAGAAGCCGAACGCAAAAACCTCGCATCTCGCATCTCGTCACTCGAATCTACTATTTCAAACCTAGAATCTGAAAACCAAGAACTCACTCGCTCTGCGCGCTTAAATCAAAAAATGCTCGCTAAATCTCAAATTGATTTAGATGACTTAAGAAATAAATACGCAGAGAAGAAATCCTCAGAGTCAGACTTAATTGAGTTAATTAAAGAATTACGAGAAAAACTCACCATCGCTTCAAAATATTATTACCAGTTACAACAAGAGCACCCCGAACTACTTCATAACACCGCGACTGAAAATAAGTAAAAAGGAGGGCTGTTATGAGTAATAACTTTACCGAGTTTAAGCACCAAATTGATAGTGCTCTTGAACTGTTAGAAGATGTGCCACAAGTAGGCAAACAATCCTTACCGGATAAACTTAATGATGAGATGGTGGACACGCAGTCTCTACTGCAAAGGTGTGAGCATATTTGCGATACACATCAAACAAATAAACCAAAAATAAGGGCTATTCAACATCTTGCATGTAGCGGTGGTACACTAGTCGAAAATATTCTTTCTGCAATGCCTAATGTCTATTTATTGGCAGAGTCTCACCCATTTTTGGAGTTGCCCAATCAGAAGTGTGACTCATTCAATGTATTGAGCTCTCTAGATGCATTAGGTATACCAGAAGCGACAGGTATTAAAAAGCAGGCATATTTAGAAACAGTTATTAAAGCTTATGAAAAAGTGGCTGAAAGTGGGGGAGAGTTAGTCATTGTAGATAACGCACACCTTGATTACATGTCGCAAGATGCAATTTTCGAAAACAGCATCATTAAGTTGTTAGAAACGCACTTTGACGTTATTTCAGTCGTTTTATATCGAGACACAATTGATGCCTACTCTTCATTAGCACTAAATGATTTTTATTTGGGAAAAAAATTAGAATTTTCTGAGTATTGCGATAGAGCATTGCAGTTTTTAAAAGTAAATAGCGATAAGCCGTTAATTACATTTGAAGAGTTGTATTTTTCTGAGTCAGAGTTTACAGAGAAGTTATGCTCTTTATTACAACTGCCGTTTGATGACACTTATGATTTACACATTAATGATTTGCGTAGTGATAAGCTTCTTTTTTGGCAAGCTAATGAAAATGAACACTACAACTGTAAACTCAGCACAACACCAAGTTTGGAAGCGATAGGTGAGGCTGAAGCGTATTTTGAAATTCAGAAATTAATTAAACTGAAAGACAAGAAAATAGTTTTGATCGCGACTATGCCGAGAAGTGGAAGTACTTGGTTGTTTAACTGTGTGAGAGAAATCTATAAAAATCAGGAGGTGGATCTTTATAGTGAATGGATTGAAGATTATGTTCCGAGTAACAACAGTTTTTTGCACATAATAAAAGTACATGATCCAGAGTATCGTCTTTCAAGCCAAGCAGATGTGATCATTTCTACGCGCAGAGATATCAGAAATGCGCTTGTCTCATTAATAAGAATGGGGTGGATTGCCAATGAAGAAAAGCAAATAATGAGTGAAGCACGCCGTCTAATTAATTGCGTTCATCCATTTTGGAAAGAAAGATCAAAATTTGAAATCGAATATTCCAGAATTTTAGCTGAGCCGGGCATTTTGATACGTCAAGTGTGCGAACTGCTTCAGGTTTCGGCCAAAAATGAAATGGTCGAAGAGGTAGTTAGCGCACTTTCTCGATTAAGATCACCAAAAGAATACGATAAAAAAACACAGCTTCATCCAAATCATATTTCCAATCAAAAAACGGATTACGGTATGAGTTTATCTTCGGAGGTTGTGTCACGAATAGAGCACGAATTCACGGATTGGCTAGTTGATAATTCGTATATAACGAATTAAGAAAGTTAATAAGGGTATTTGATATTTTGAAAATTTTAAAGCTGTCAACCAATAAGGGAGGCGGAGCAACGATAGCTGCTGAAAGGCAAGCCGTTGCTTTGCGTGAATTGGGTTGTAATGTAAAACACTTATTTATTGACCAATGTTGGGAAGGCCATGAGCTAACGCTAGAAGAGTTTGGTCATAATGTGCATGTTAAGCCTCATATGCCAACTTATATAAAAACGGACCTGCTTTTTCAAAAGTATTTGGAAAACAACCGCACGCCTGTTAGCAATACCTACATGTCGCTATGGAAAACAAAAACAGAATTTGACACTCAAATTACTGACTATATTTTTAAAAATGGCTTTGATGTAGTTCATTTTCATTGGGCCTCGAACCTTATATCGACTGAATTGCTAGCTCGTCTTTCAGAAAAAAAACTTCCTGTGGTTATCACTGGGCATGATATGAATCATTTTACCGGAACCTGCCACTACGACGCTGGGTGCGGTAAGCATCAAGAGTTATGCAGTGGATGCACTCACCTGGAAAATGATCCTTATTTGCTTATCGAAGCCTCCCATCGTGAAAAGAAAAAGGCAATTGAGGTAGCCCAACCAACATATGTGTTCCCAAGTGATTGGTTGAATGAAGAATATAAAGCCTCAGCAATAGGGCAATCTTTAGGTGACACAAGTAGTGTAGTCATTCGTAATTGCTTAGATACAGATTATTTCTCACCGGCGGATCCCGAAAAACGCGTTAAACTCAGAAATGAATTTGGTTTTGCAGCCGATGAAATCATTGTTGTTTCAGGGGCTGAAAATAATCACGAAATTCGAAAAGGCTTCAATTACTTTGAAGATGCTGTCAAAAAAATTAATACTGCTAAATTTGGCCATTCAAACAAAAGTAAAATCAAGTTTGTCGCATTCGGCGGTGGCGATCATGTTTTAGAGTGCAATAACCCAGATATAAAATATGTACACCTCGGAGTGCTAAAAGAAGCGCAAGTAAGAGACTTATTTAGAAGCGCTGACTTACTTGCTTTTACATCTATTGAAGAGAACTTTGCCAATGTCATCTTGGAGTCGCTTATGTGTGGCTGCCCGGTACTCGGTTTCGATTTAGGCGGCATTCCCGACATTGTAAGAGCCGGTATTAATGGCGAGTTGGTTATAGAACGCTCTGAACGAGCTTACTCATCAGCGTTAAGTAAATTAGTTCTGAATTCGGATCTCCACGCTTTGCGAGAGAGTACATTAGTCTGGCGAAGCAAAAACAGCGATAAATACTCCAAAAAACATATTGCAACCCAATTGCTAGATTTCTATCATCAGCTTGGAGGTGGCGCATAATGAGTTTTTCTCCATTTTATCAATTCATGGCGTCTAATACGCCTATCGAGATGGATGTTCTGCAGTCACTTGCAACCCAAGTAAAAGGCGGAAGCGAACTTTGCTGGTCAGGTCATTATCCTCAAGAGCAATATAAAGGCATTGACTTTTTTTGGTTGAAGAATTCATGTTCGCTATTCTTTCAAGCGGCGGATGCACCTTCGGTTATTTTGTTTACGGTGCCTAAAGCGATATTTTCCATTGACACCTTAAATCACAGACTTCTGCACCTTACAGCACTGGGGAGTAATAGTGAACCTGTCGCTTTTACGATAAAAGCAGACTTTGAGGATGTTTTTGTTGTCGAGTTCAATTTGCCACGCGGCGAATCGTTATTAACTCTAACGTTTTCAGACTATTTTCAAGAAGAAAATGGAGGACGGACACTATCACTGCCGGTAAAAAGCATCATCAAAGTGGAAGAGCAACACTATAACCAGATGAATGCTCAAGAGTTAAACTTTGCATTAACAACCGGGGGGGTAGCAGGGCAAACCAATGCCAACGCGCCCGATAAAATTGCCGATTATTTTATTCAACTAATGGGGAGTAGCGAATCGTGAGTCATAGATACATTATTCTAGACCCAGGCTTTGAACATCATGACTCACACCATGAAGTCGTAAACTCGCGTATTTTATCTGCAGCGAACGAGAGTGACGAAATCATAATCGTTGCGGGCAAGCAGTACCAGGAAGCTGAAACAGAAAACAAAAAATGCGCTGTTAAAGTGTTGCCGTTTTTTGACCTCAATATGTATCCGGTTGGTTACCATAACTTAGAGCACGAGCCCTATCAGGCAATAATGGCAGACTTTTACCAGCATTTTGTCAAGTTGTTTGAGGTTGTTGGTTTGCGCGGTGATGATAAGCTTATCATTCATACAGCCTTTAGCTATGTATACGAAGCCCTTGCCAGAGCCTTATATTTTAGCAATCAACAGGGAGTGAGTGTTTATCTGTCAACTATGTTTTCGCCCGGTAGAGTTGCTGAGTTTGGTGACGTTAAAACGCAAAGTATAAATGAGGTCATGCGCCATAAATTTGCGTTTGGCATTTTTAAGCAACTTGAAAGTGAGCGTGACTTTAATTTTTGCATAGAATCGCCCACGCAGCTCTACCTCGATGCGTATCAATCTTTTTGGCCTGAAAAGCCAATGGCCTTGCACCCATCAGTGTGTGGTGGCGGGCAAACAGTTGAGCAAATTAAAGACAAGCGCGTTCTTGCCTATTTAGGTGGGCCTAAGTGGGACAAAGGTATTGAATTTACCGTTAAAGCGTTAGTCAGGCTAAGTCAGCTACAACCTGATGTTGAGTTTGTGTTTCATTATAATAATGAATTTCCAGGGGCGGATGTCTATCAATCTCTGGTGTCGCAGTTAACTGAGCTTAATAACGATAATATTAAAATTATCGAGGGCAATATTGCTAAAGATACGTATGAGGACCTACTGGCCTCAGCCTCAAGTTATTTTTTATTTTACGACCCTGAACATTACCAATATAAAACCTCCGGCGTATTATGGGATGTGTTAAGGCACGCACAAGGCAAGTCGGTTTTTGTCAGTCAAAATACCTGGCATGAAAAAGAGCTTACCCAAATGGGTGCTAATTATAACCCCGTTGAGTATGGTGATGTCAGCGGGCTTGTAACCAAGTTCCTAGCAGATAAAAACAATATAGTAACGCCAAAAACTTATCGTAATAGCTATGTTAAAACCCTTCTGTCTGACTTTGGCGAGCACGTATTTGCTCAACTCAAGAACCTAAATAGCCAGTATCAAGTTGAACAGAATGAACAGCCGCGAATAAAAAGGAAAAGAATACTAGTTGTTCGCACCGACTACGGACATTTTACCAAGCTTTCCGGCCCTGGTGGTTTTGTAGATTACTTGCCTGAACTAGGTTATGAAGTAGAAGAGGTGTTAGTACCTTTAGGTCATGAACGTGTACCATTTATAAACGATGGTAAGCGCTGGGAATTACTAAAAGCAACCAACAATCATCTTAAGTCCTATCAAGTAAATGCGTTTGAAGTTGAGCAAAAAATTATCACGCAGTATCAGAATTTCGACGTAATTCACTTTGTTGATGGCGAGCACGCTGGCCTTATGGTCGCATTAGCCAATATAAAAGGAGTAATAAGGCAGGGGCCTAAGTTAGTTGCAACATTCCACCAGCCGGATTATGTCATTAAAGACTTAGTGCTTAATCCTGGATTTATTGGCGGCTTTGACACGATTCATTTAATGTCCCCTTGCCAAAAGCAAAGTTTTATTGAACTAGGTGTTGATGAAAGCAAGCTTGTTGTTGTTCCTCATGGTGTGGCGCACGAGCACTATATGCCAGCTTTACCATTAGATGTTGGAGAGCCAGCTTCTGCCGAAATCAAACAGTTACAACAGCAATTTGACGGTCGTAAGGTGATTATCACTGTCGGCAACTGGCTGCGTGACTACAATATGGTTTTAGAAGTGGCGCGTTCATTCAGAGAGCACAGCGATATTGTATTTGTTGCAGTTTCTAGAGGTTTAGAGTTAGAGCTCAATCAGGATGATAAAAACATAATATTACTTAACACTGGCATTTCTGATCGAGCACTGCACTGGTTATACAGGCGCTGTGAATTGATGTTTTTGCCGCTTAAAGGTGGGGCTGCGAATAATGCGATTTTAGAAGCGGTAGCGGCCAATACTAAAATTATTACAAGTGATTTGCCTTCTACTCGTTATTACACTAGTGAAACTGCCAATTTTGCTATTACCCCTGCTGATTTTTGCAGTTTGATAACTTCAAAATTGTCTAATGAAGGTCTACCCGAAGATTCTTCTATAGATTTGAGTTGGAAGTTGGTGGCCAGCCAGATATCTGCTGGACTGTATTAAAATTAAAGGCTACATATGTTTGACGAAGTGATATTTCATATTGGTGCACCTAAAACAGGCACGACTACAATTCAAGATTTTTTAGCACTTAACCGTGATTCGTTATTTAGTCATGGGATCTCTATACCTGGCTGTTCGAAAAACCACCAATTCTTGGTGTCTAAATTTTCTAATGCTCCTGAAGAGTTAGATTTTAATAGATCAGCAGGTAGAACTAGAGTTGAATCTGTTGTTTGGCATGACTCTAAGTTGACAGACTTTTTAAGTAAAACAGGTAATAGCAAAAAGTTACTATTTTCATCTGAACATTTAGTATTACTTAAAGAAGACGAGATAAATGCTTTACTTTCACTATTTAAACGGAAAGCGAAAAAACTAACTGTACTTGTTTATGTTCGAAACCCGTTTGATTGGGCTAGTAGCGGAGTGCAAGAGGCTGTTAAAAACGGTGAACAAACACTTGAGCAAGCAATTGAAACCCCTAACTTCATGATATTTCATAACTTAATTGACAGGTGGGTGTCGGTGTTTGGAGATAAAAGAGTTAAAGTAAGAAAGTTGGAGTGCCCTGATCTCTTAAGTGACTTTTGTAAAACGCTAAAACTGCCAGATATCGCCTATCTAAGACCACCGGCAGACTTAAATACATCTTTATCCCAAGAGGCCATTTTTATAGCTAACGAATTGAGCAAGGTACTTCCTAAGTTTTCCGAGGGGCGCGCTCCACAAGACATGATTTCTAAGCTTTTGAAAAAAATTAAGGGGAATAAATTTTACTTCTTAATACCAGAAAATCGGCAAGAATATCAGTGGATTAAAAATGATTTAGTTACGCTCAACTTAAAGTACAAAACCGAATACTTTGAAAAAAGAATCAATCACAGTGCTATAGATTATGACAAGGACTTTATTCAGAGTCTCGCATTATTGGTTAATGAAACTGCGAACCAACTTTATTCTCAGTAATTGGAATGTTTATATAATTTTAACAAAAAGGTAAAAAAATGAATTTATTAAAAGTCGAAATAAGCTCCTATCCTAAATCTGGTAATACTTGGTTTAGGCACTTAGTAGAGTCTGCACTAAGAGAAAACTTTGATATCAATTATTTGCCAATTGATATCCATGAGAAGGGCTTTTCCGAGAAAAAAAATGAGAGTATATGTGATTTCGAAGGGCGAGATTTTTTTATCTATAAAAGTCACATTCTAAATAATAACATGGAGAAACCGAACAAAATCATTCATATATATAGGCATCCATTAGATGTTTTTTTGTCTGCGCTAAATTATTTATATCATCAGTCAGATAAGTTTTCAGAAGAGAGAAAGAGGCAGTTATTCCTGAATGGAGTACCCAAAGGGGTTGACAAGATCGTTGAAGACTCTCAGTTGGACCACTATTTTGAAGAGTATTTAAATACGGTAGGAGAAAATTTCTGGCCTGGAATGCTTTCGGAGAAATCTAATTATTTTGAGTATAATTTATCTGCGATCCAGTTAGATAATGTTATATCAGTGAAGTATGAAGACTTGATTCAAAATCCAAAGCAGATAACTTTGGAGGTGTTAAATGCTACCTTTGGAACGGATGACTTTACTGAGTTAAACGTCAATTCTGTTGATAGCAAAACAAAAAATAGTGGAAATAAGAAATTTTATTGGAAATCTAAGGCCGAAAACTTTAAAAGTTACTTGACAGAAGAGCAAATAAAGAAGTTTTCACGTAAGTATGAAACTCAATTGAAGGCTCTAGGTTATTAAAATGCAAGTTCCATATCAGTATCAAGACTTTTTAACGAACACTTATGATATGTTTAACATAGAAGGTTTCGAGAGGTTTTTTCGAGGGCCGAGACCGCTTCGCTTGAAAAGTAAAAATAATATATCATTCATAGGCACTGCTCATACGTTTGGGTGTTTAGTTGATACTACTTATGCGGAACTTTTATCTAAGGCACTGAATTTGAGTTGTTTAAACTTGAGTGTGCCAGGTGCTTCACCTGAATACTACCTAAACAATGATTTAATTCTCGATTTAATAAATCAAAGCAAGTGTTTAGTGTTTCAAGTACTACCAGCGAGGAATAGTAGCAATGAAGTGGTTAAGTTAAATCGAGACTTTTTAGGGTGTCACTTTGAAGGTGAATACAGTGGGAATAACCACGCTTTTTCTGTTTATGGTAAGGTGCTCGAAAATTATTCTGAAGATTTTATCGAAAAACTAGTAAGTCAGAGTAGGCAAAGTTATGTTGATGCCTGTATCCAGCTTTTTTCAAAAATAAGTGTGCCTATTATAGGGGTGTATTTCTCCAATAGAAACCCAGCTTACACATTAAAGTTTGATAGCCCTGCAACCCTAATGGGCGGCTTTCCTCAATTTGTCAACGATGAGGTTGTTGACTCACTTCAGCCCTATTTTAATAGTTATTATGAGTATGTATCCACTTTGGGCTTTCCGAGTCCTTTTATTAATCAGTTTACTGGAGAAAAGGTCCAAATAGAAAGGCCAGATGGACTGCACAAAAACAACAACTATTATCCTAGTCAGGCAATGCATATAGAGTTAGCGTGCATGATGGCTAAAGGCATGTATGAAGAGTTTGGTCAAAAAGGCTATTGGAAATTAGAAAGGTAGAAGCAATGAAAAAAGCGTTAATCACTGGTGTCACCGGCCAAGACGGCTCGTATCTAGCCGAATTTTTATTGAAAAAAGGGTACGAAGTTCACGGAATCAAACGCCGTGCTTCATCATTTAACACAGAACGTGTCGACCACATTTATCAAGATCCCCACATTGAGAACCCGAATTTTATACTTCACTACGGTGATTTAACCGATACGTCAAATTTAACGCGTATCTTAAAAGAAGTTGAGCCAGATGAAGTCTACAACTTGGGTGCACAGTCGCACGTTGCGGTTTCTTTCGAAGCGCCTGAATATACCGCTGATGTCGATGCAATGGGTACATTGCGTTTACTAGAGGCTATTCGCTTCTTAGGTTTAGAAAAGAAAACGCGTTTTTATCAAGCCTCTACGTCTGAACTTTACGGCTTAGTACAAGAGACTCCTCAAAAAGAGACCACGCCATTCCACCCGCGCTCTCCTTATGCAGTGGCAAAAATGTATGCTTACTGGATTACAGTAAACTACCGTGAAGCTTACGGTATGTATGCATGTAATGGCATTCTGTTTAACCACGAATCACCACGCCGTGGTGAAACGTTTGTAACGCGCAAAATCACTCGCGCTATTGCTAATATTGCCCAAGGGTTAGAGCCATGCTTGTACCTAGGTAACATGGATGCACTGCGTGACTGGGGACATGCCAAAGATTACGTGCGTATGCAGTGGATGATGCTACAGCAAGACCAAGCGGAAGACTTTGTTATAGCAACAGGTAAGCAAATTTCAGTGCGTGAGTTTGTACGCCTATCAGCTAAAGAAGCAGGCATCACCCTAGAATTCTCAGGTGAAGGCGTAGATGAAATTGCAACTGTAGTTGCTATTGAAGGCACTAATGCACCAGGCGTAAAAGTAGGGGATGTAATTGTTAAAGTAGATCCTCGCTACTTCCGCCCAGCTGAGGTAGAAACACTACTGGGTGACCCAACTAAAGCCAAAGAAAAGTTAGGCTGGGTTCCTGAAATTACGGTAGAAGAGATGTGTTCTGAAATGGTGGCCTATGACCTTAATAAGGCTAAGCAACACGCACTACTAAAAGAGCACGGCTTTGATGTATCGGTAGCCAAAGAAAACACACCAAATATTAAAATGAACTAAAGGCTGGATATTGGAGGCTAAATGCTAATATTTAGCCTCTAACATCCGAGAAAAAACAATGAAAAAAGTATTCGTAGCAGGCCATCGTGGGATGGTGGGCTCGGCGATTGTTCGTCAGTTAGAAAAACGTGATGATGTACAGATCATTACTAAAACACGTTCCGAGTTAGACCTAACAAATCAGCAAGCAGTCGCTGATTTTTTTGCCTCTGAAGACATTGAACAGGTCTACCTAGCCGCTGCTAAAGTGGGAGGGATCCATGCAAACAATACCTACCCAGCAGAGTTTATCTATGAAAATCTGATGATTGAGAGCAACATCATCAACTCGGCTTACCAGAATGGCGTAAAAAAGCTGCTGTTCTTGGGCTCTTCTTGCATTTATCCAAAGCTAGCAGAGCAACCAATGCAAGAAACGGCATTGCTCACTGGTACATTGGAGGAAACCAATGAACCATATGCCATTGCCAAGATTGCGGGCATCAAGCTATGTGAATCTTACAACCGCCAGTATGGTGTTGACTACCGTAGTGTGATGCCAACCAACTTATATGGTCCACACGATAACTTCCACCCAGAAAATTCGCATGTGATCCCTGCTCTGCTTCGACGTTTTCACGAAGCAACATTACGCGGCGATTCTGAGGTCGTTGCTTGGGGTAGTGGTACGCCAATGAGAGAGTTTTTGCACGTTGATGATATGGCAGCCGCCTCTATTCACGTGATGGAATTAGACAAAGCAATTTACGACGAAAATACAGAGCCTATGCTTAGCCACATAAATGTCGGTACAGGTGTAGATTGTACGATTCGTGAACTGGTTGAAACGGTGGCTAAGGTCATTGGGTTTAAAGGTAAAATTGTTTGGGATACGACTAAACCAGATGGCGCCCCTCGCAAGTTAATGAACGTAGACCGCCTCGCTGCCCTAGGATGGAAATACAGTTTCACCTTAGAAGAGGGTCTAAAAGACGCTTACCAATGGTTCTTAGACAATCAAGACAATTTCCGTGGCTAGAGCGAGAACGTTTTGAACCACAGAGTGTGATTCATTTTCTCTTTCGATCTGTGGTTCATTTCAAGCTCCTAGCTTCTAGCTTCTAGCTTCTAGCTTCTAGCTTCTAGCTTCTAGCTTCTAAAAGGCTCCACTATGTACCTAGACAAAGAAACATTCACCACTGTCATCGAGTCGACACCACTCGTATCCATTGACTTACTCATTGAAAACTCTAAAGGTCAAGTTTTGCTTGGGCTTAGAAATAATCGACCAGCTCAAGGCTTTTGGTTTGTTCCTGGTGGTCGTATTTTAAAGAATGAGAAACTAGATGACGCTTTTATGCGTTTATGCCAAGAAGAGTTGGGCATAACACTCACTCGAGAACAAGCGGAACACTTGGGACCATACGAGCACTTTTACAATGATTTTGTCTTTGGTGAAGAGGTTTCTACTCACTATGTCGTGCTGGGCTATAGAATTGTTCTCGACATCGTTCTTGACGACCTACCGAAGAAACAACATGGGCAATACCAATGGTTCACAAAAGAGCAAATGCGCGAGGACGCTAGTGTCCATGAACACAGTAAATGGTATATTTAGTTCCAACTTGCTCACACGTTACAGGAATACAAATCCGTGTTTAAGAAAAAAAAGCAACCACAAACACACACACCTAGCTTGCTAGACTATCAATTTCATATTGATGCAGTGACACCCGAGCTTATCTCTGGCTGGGCGGTAAATAAACTAACCGGTCAAACTGCCTCTATTGAGGTACGTGCCAATGAGCAGGTAATTTGGCAAACTCAGGCATCGCAGTCGCGTGCGGATTTAGCACAGGCCGAACTGGGCGATTGTGCCTTCACGATAAAGCCGGATATCAAAGCGCTTACCTCAGATATTGAGACCGTCGATTTATTTATTGATGGTTTTAAAGCCAATGAAACGCCTTTCCCTCTTGCCATGAAAGCATTGCTTCCAGAGCATTACATTTGCCATGTCGATGCCATCAAGGACACTATGATTAACGGTTGGTGTAAGCATCAACACGTTGACGAGCACCGCGTTACTATTGACCTGAAAGTAGATGAGACTACCGTAGGTAGCGCAATTGCAGAGCAATTCCGCTCAGATTTACAAGACGCCAATATTGGTGACGCACAATATGGTTTTAAACTCACTGTTGACCTGGCCTTGTTGCCATCTGAGACGGTCACTGCCGAGATCTACCTAGACGGCAAACCAGGCAATATTGAACCGCTTAAACTAAGCTTTGACTCTGCTGAATTTGAGAGAGCCAAGTTCATGCAACAGTTTGGCAGCCAAATGGAGAGCTTTCAGCAGCAACTTAGTAATGAGCAACAGCGTATCGCGGCGCAAATTGCCGAAGTTGGCGAAGCTCATCAATCGACCTCTCTCAATCTAGTCACTAATGTTGCTATCGCAAATATTGCCGAGATCTCTACACGCCTAAATATCCTAGAGCGTGTGGTTGCTGAGCACCTACAGAAAGATCGTTAATAGTTGCATTTGTATGCGTATAGAGGAAGCGGCATTGAATCAAACACCAAACACCAGCTCTGCAAGAGGCTTTATTGACAATTTTGATGCAGGCTCGATAAGGGGCTGGATCTTTAATGAACAGGTTCATAGTGAGGCAAATGAGTTTTATGTTGCTTTGCAAGGCGATATCATTGCCAAAGGCATTGCCAATGAGTTTAGAAAAGATCTAGAGCAAGCCGGGTTCGGCGATGGTAAGTGCAGTTTCTCTTTGTCCCTTTCGCTTCCTCTGTCATCTCTCGTAGGTAAGACTCTAACCTTACTCGATCACCAAAAGCGCCCTATACCCGAGGCGCAGCTGAGTATCAAAGACCCCGAGCATACGATAGAACTGTCTTTGGTATCTGTTGCACCACAACAGTTAACGTTTACTTATTATTCAGACACCGACATCGATAGCCATCTGGTTTTGCACGCCAACGCTTCTCCCATTTATTCGAAACAAATCGGTATAAAAGCAGGGGTCGGGACGTTAATGGTGCCGGTATCCAGAGATGAGTTAATAGGTAGAGAAAGTGACTTTCAACTCGCATTGAGTGGTTGGCCATGTTTTTTGTGGCAGCGGAGACTTTTTCTCGCCAGATTGTACTCGGACAGTGCATTTAGCGCCGAGACTCAAAATGCAGTGCGACAAACCACTCAATCTCGAGAGGAATTGCTCGCGGCCAAGCTGGTACAAAGATTAGAAACAGTTACCGCCGAGTCGACAAGTTCGCTCTATGATGCACTGCTCGCATCATTGGGCAAACCTCACGCGTCACTTCAACTCCCTTATGTGACCAAACCTGATGTATCGGTTATTCTTCCCGTTGGGATAGACAAAGCTGATCTTTACCAATTTGTTGGTGCTCTACTGTTAAGTCACAACGATCTTACCTACCAGCTTATTTGGCCAACCAGCTCACCAGACAGCGTCGACATTGCCAACCTAACCCTTGTCTCGTTGACGGATGAATTAGCACCTGCATCAGCGTTACAGTTGGCATTAAACTCTGCACTTGCTCCGGTTACTATTGTATGCCCGCATAGCGTTGATGTTGACTCGCATTGCCTAGAAACACTACAGCAATCATTGAATCAAACCGGTATTGGCTTTGTTGGAAGTAGCCTTCAGGATTATCACGGTTACATCATTGATACCGGCATTGATGTCTGTCGAGACAGTCACGTCACTGAGTTAGAGCTGGCATCACACTGTCGCCACCGTTACGTACGACCGATAGACTACAGTTTAGTTGCTCCGTCAGCGTATCGTACCGAACAAATTGCGGCCTTGGGCATTAACCCAGAGTCTCAATCAATATCGGATGTATTAATTGATTGGCAAATACGTTTACGCGACGAAAAGCTATTAGGGATGTACCAACCTAATGCGATTGCTCGAGGGCAAGAGCTGGCTCAGCACTGGCGATATCATCAAAAAGAGGCGAATACTCTCGCCAGACATGCGGCCAAGCGGCACAATACGCAAACTCTCACCGTAGAACGTCGAGCAATACTCGGAACCATACTCGTCATTGACGCCCAGACCCCAACGCCCGACAGCGACGCTGGTTCCTATGCCGCCATTCAGGAAATAAAACTTCTTCAGGCTCTTGGCTACCATGTTGTATTTATTCCTCTGAAGATGTCGTTCGAACCCCACTACACAGAAAGGCTTCAAAGCATGGGGATAGAGGTATGTTATGCCCCATATTACCATTCATTTCTGGACGCGATATTGAATCATTTGCCAACCTCCAGTGCTGTGTACATTACAAGGCATCATGTTGCGTCACAGTGCTTAGAGACTATTCGAACACACGCCCCTGATGTGCCAGTGCTGTTCAACAATGCTGATTTACACTTCCTGCGCGAAATCCGCTCGGCACTCTCAATGCCAGCTGAATCAGAAGATCAGAAAAGAATCCAGCAACAGTTACTTAATGCAGCCCTGGAGACCAAAAACAGTGAGCTGGATGTCATGAAGCAAGCCAATGCGGTACTCTCATACAATGATTCAGAACACGCAGTCATTACCTCACACTTATTGACCCAAGATAAGATATTTAAGTGTCCTTGGGTGTTAGAGGCGAAGGAAAAACAGTGTCAGTTCCAGAGTAGTCAAGGTATTGCATTTTTAGGCGGATATAAACATTGGCCCAATGTTGAAGCCGTAGAATTTTTCTTGGAACACGTTTTCCCAGCACTCGTTGAGCAAGCACCAGATATTAACGTTTATTTATATGGCAGTCATATGCCGGACACCTTCCAGCGCTTTTCTCACCCAAATCTACACTTGATTGGGTTTGTAGAAAACCTTGATGATGTATTTTTAAATCATCGTCTATTCATCGCACCACTTCTGTCGGGTGCAGGAATCAAGGGAAAAGTTCTTGAGTCGGCAGCATACGGTACGCCGAGTGTGCTCTCACCTATCGCTGCTGAAAGTACCGGGCTTATCGATAACATCAACACCCTGATTGCAGATACGCCACAGGAATGGATTGCAAAAATCACTGAGCTGTATAGTAATGAGCTGCTTTGGCAACAACTTTCATGCAACGCACACACGCTCGCAAATGAGCAATATTCATTTCAAAACGGATTACGAAAAATGGCTGATGCTTTCCACTTTGTCGGCTTAGCTACTGTAAACCAAGATCTCCATCAGAAAGGAACACTTCAATAGTATGATGAACAGACGTATTTTTATCACCGCCATTCGAATTATTCCGAAGCGGTTACAAAGTAAAGCCCTTGGTAAAGCCCTTAACTTCCTGTTTACTGAAAACCCTATAAAGGTAGATGATGGGACAACGCTAGCCATCAAGCTTGAGGAAATCAAAGACCCATGGCACTTTGTCAGCGAAGGCCATAAACTTAATGCGATCTCAAAAGCCCCCGTTTGTTCTGATATCTCTGTCGCGTCTAATCTAGACACTGTGCTATCACTCCAAACAAAAGAAGAACTCAACAACGCTATTGTAAATAACCAGGTATCCATTAGTGGCCACAATAAAGCTGCACTACTTTCCGCCATTTCAGAGTTGCGTCAGCAAACCATAGATGATCTAGTCAATAGCGGCTATCGATTCTTGAGACTAAAGCAGCCACCACGCTTAGATATTCATGCCGTCACTTTCGCGGATGTCAGAAATCAACAAGATGTCGACTTTTTACGTGATGAAGCAATACGTCTGGAAAATAAAGACATTAGGCTAGCGCTCAAGTTAATGGAAATTGCACACAAAGCCCGCCCAAGCGGCCCTGTTATCTCACAAAAAGTGCAACAATATCGTCAAAAAGTGAACAGCCTTTAACGACCATCAGCACAACACATACATCATCAAATTTAATTCGCATTATACAAAGACAACGGTAATATCATGTCGGCTTACAAACTTAGTAACCCCATCAAAAACTATGAATGGGGCTGTAAAAACTCACTAAACAAACTTTTTGGGTGCAGTAACCCAGACAATGTGCCCCAGGCCGAACTCTGGATGGGTGCACATGCTAATGGCTGCTCTGAACTTCAATCCAACGCTATGTCGTTAGCCACATATATAGAGACTGCACCCCATAAGACGCTAGGTGAATACACCGCGCAGCGATACAAAGCCCTCCCTTTTTTGTTCAAAGTACTTGCTGCTGATGCGCCTCTATCAATACAGGTGCATCCTAATAAAGACAAAGCAGAAGTTGGATTTAACCGAGAAGACAAACTTGGCCTCGCAATTAATGACGCTAAGCGCAATTACAAGGATAACAACCATAAGCCAGAACTGGTCTATGCAATTACTTGTTATAAGGCGATGAACGGTTTCAGACCAATAAACCACATTCTAAGTTTGTTTGAAGAACTCTACCTTCCATCACTCCAAGAGGAGCTGAGTGCTTTACATCAGTCACCAAATACAGAAGGTCTCAAGGCGTTTTTCTCCAAATTGCTTACGCTAAATGATGACAAACTGTCACAGGCCATCAACGAGCTGACTCATCACTTTCAACGTCAAGATTTATCATCAATGGCAAAAGAGGCTCTGGAGTACAGCCGATCCTTTATTCAATATTTCAGCAATGATGTTGGAATATTGTCTCCGTTGGTATTGAATACAATAGAGTTGGCTCCCGGTGAAGCCATGTTTCTTCATGCAGAAACACCGCACGCTTATGTTCGCGGCACCGCACTGGAAATTATGGCCAACTCAGACAATGTCTTGCGGGCAGGCCTCACACCAAAGCATATTGATGTACAAGAGCTATTGGACAACACGCTCTTTGAGCCCATTGAACCAGAAAATTTAAAGCTAAATCCAGTTCTTTCTGACGGACGTTCTCACTTCCCAGTTCCGGTCGATGACTTCGCATTCGACATTCTTTCTGTTAGCCAACCACAAAAAGCACAGTACCTTCGAAGCGCAGAGATTCTTTTTTGTATAGAAGGTGAAGTGGTTATTGAGACCTCAGAGACAACAGTTATTCTTAGAACTGGAGAGTCTGCGTTTATTCCTTGCTCCACATTCAAATACCAATACAGTGGTGTAGGAAAGCTCGCTCGAGCTTACAACTAGATAATAAAACATAAAGGACAACGTCAACCATGATCAAACACTGCCTATTCCCCGCAGCAGGCTACGGCACCCGCTTTCTACCGGCTACAAAGTCAATGCCAAAGGAAATGATGCCGGTCGTGAACAAGCCACTTATCGAGTATGGTGTCGAAGAGGCGATTCAAGCAGGCATGAACCATATGGCCATCGTCACTGGGCGTGGTAAACACACGCTCATGGATCATTTTGATAAAAACTATGAGCTAGAGCACCAAATCAGTGGCACCGCTAAAGAGTCGCTGCTTACCGATATTCGTTCTCTCATCGACTCTGCGTCTTATACTTACATTCGACAACGAGAAATGAAAGGTCTGGGTCATGCGATCCTAACCGGTAAAGAGCTTGTTGGAGACAACCCTTTCGCGGTGGTGTTAGCAGACGATTTGTGTGTAAATAAAGATGATGGCGTGCTTTCTCAGATGGTGAAACTTTACAATAAGTTTCGCTGCTCTATTGTCGCGGTAGAAGAAGTGCCTGAATCAGAGACCCACAAATATGGCGTCATCGCCGGTGAGCAACTCAAGGACAATTTGTTCCGTGTGGACAACATGGTTGAAAAGCCAGAGCTAGGAAGCGCTCCAAGTAACCTTGCTATCATTGGCCGATACATCCTCACTCCAGATATTTTCGAACACATCGAAAATACCGAGCCAGGTAAAGGCGGTGAAATCCAAATCACTGATGCGCTATTAAAACAAGCCCAACAAGGGTGTGTGATGGCGTACAAATTTGAAGGTAAACGCTTCGATTGCGGTAGTGTTGAGGGGTATATGGACGCAACCAATTATTGCTATCAGAACCTTTACCTCGATTCACAGTCACCAAGTTCTACCATTGCTCAATATGAAGTAGAGAAAGAAGACTCAACTCAGGAGCTGTCGCCAGCTTAATATCCTCTGTTGAGAATATAACGCCGTGCCTTTGAATCCTCTTCAAACTGCACGGCGCTAAATTTAGTGAGAAACTGAATCACCGCTCGTCCATTGAAAACACCGCCGCATAAACTCCATCATTATAATGCGTCTCTCCTCCCTCATCACGCTCTTCTCTATAGGTGTCCGTCCACGTAATCACCACTTGTTTTTGCCCATTCACATCCATAGCAAGATCTTTAACTCGGCGCGTAAACTGAGAATTCACTTGCAACGTCTCACCCACCAGCATGTTATTTGTATCAAAGTGGCGGAAGTAGATATCCGAGCCATATTTATCATCAGAGCTATAGCCTTCCCACGTCACCACAAAACTGTCATCGTCGAATAAGTGCACCTGCGGCGTGTCTGCAAAAATGTCATCAGCAAAGCTTACAAGCAGCTCCGAGCCTACTTTACTGCCATCAGAATCAAATCGCTGAGCGTAAATCGCGTCTCTTTGTGCATCTCGCCAAACAACAATCGACGCTCCTTGGCTATTTAGCGACACATCTGGGGCAGTTTGTGAGCCTTCTTCAGTCATATTGACCTGTGCTACCGATGTCATTGAGTCATCGCTAGATAAATCAATTCTATTGATGTCTTCGTTTAAATTGCCATCTTCCCACACGATGCTGATGTCATTCGCATTCGCCGCCACGACAGTATGGCTAACACTGCCCCAACCTACGTCCACCAACCATTCATCTTCAGCCGTAGCGTCACCGTTGGCATCAAAGCGATGATAAGCAAGACCTGTACTAAAACCACGCCCATAATCATGAACTAACACGAAGGAACCATCATCAAATAGAGTAACGGCGTTCTCGTAATGTCCCCAGTCATCGGAGTTAGACTGTATGGCAAAATCCGCAACTTTTACCGAGCCATCCGCATTAAATACTTTGATATGGTGGCCAATGGTGGGCTTGGATGTATCATCGTCTCGCTCATCTATCCAAGAAATGGCAAACTCGCCCGAGCGATTCATCGATATACTCGGCGTCACGAGATCGTTATAACCCTCGCCTATCGGCATGTCATTAACTCGAAATTCCGATCCTATCGCTGTACCATCGGCAGAAAAACGACGCGCATAAATATTGCTACGACGCTCATCAGCTAGCGATGTGCCTTGCGCTTCCCATACCACGACAAAATTGCCTTGTTCGTCTATCGCGACATCCGACTGTTGCTGAGAGTAAGCAAGCGTCTGGTTAACATGGATTTCGGTTGGCGAAAATATGACATCTTTGGTGAGCGGATTATCATCTTCGGCGTCAGGAATGCCGTCGTTGTCATCGTCATCATCTCGGTTGTTGCCTATACCATCACCGTCGGTATCGATACTTTCCGAACTGTCTTTAGGGAACTGATCCAGCGTGTCTTCGACGCCATCGTTGTCATCATCTGTATCGGCGTTATTCCCCACACCATCTCCGTCAGTGTCTTCAGACTCGGTGGCATCTTTTGGCATCGCGTCTAAATCGTCTTCAATTCCATCGTTATCATCATCGCTGTCGGCGTTGTCTCCCATGCCATCATTGTCTGTATCGAGTGTTTCTAAATCATTTTGTGGGAACACATCTAGACTGTCTTCGACACCATCGTTATCGTCATCACTATCTAGGGCATTGGGAATATGGTCGCCATCAAGATCGTTAGTGACATGTCGCCTTACCAAGGTTGTACCTTGTGTCGTCGGCGAGTAAAAACTCAGCGTACTTTCTCCTGCTGCCGTTAAGCTAATAACCGCAACCTCGGGCTGCCCGCTTTCATTGCTGTCTATGTCGGTCAATATATGCGCATCTACCGCGTTCTCATCGAGTAGGATACTTGCTGGGTTGTCGGCTCCAATGTCACTCGACATCAGTATCAATTCCAAGCGATTGTCTTTACGTTTTGCGAGCAGCGAAAAGTCTGCAACACCATCTTCGGAAAAATCTGGAACGGCCTGAAAACTGATTGGTTCAATATTCTTCGGCCAGTTGTAACGGCCCAAGTTCTCACTGCGATTTTGACCGCTTTTTATTAGCAATTGATATTTATTAATGGAAGCTCGAAAACCAAACAGCGCTATATCGTCGATACCATCAAAATTGAGGTCGGGGATAATTTCAAGTCGCACCTTCGACATATCAGAAGGCCAGCTGTAGATGCGGTAAAGGCCTTTATGAGTGTCGCCTTTCTTCACCAATAGCTGCCAACGACCATCGCTTTCATCTTTCAGTTTACCCAGAAAGCCAACTTCACGCGCCCCATCGCCATTAAAATCAATCAGCTTATGCAAAGAGAGCTCTGCCCATTTACTTGGGGCGTTATAGGCACCAAATATGTCCTTGCTATTTTTGCCGCTAACCACTTTCATTTGCGGCTTACCGTTTCGCTTTATGACGCCATATAAGCCAACTTCACTTATTCCATCATCATTTTGATCAGCTAATTGAATGTACTGAGGCTGGTTCCAAAGTGCTGGAAAGCTGTAGGTCGCGATTTTGACACTGGGATCACTGCCACTCTTAACAATAAGCTGTGGTCTAGAGCCTTGTTTGAATACGCCCGACAATGCGATTTCTCTTACACCATCACCATCCATATCTTCCAAAATATGAGGTTGCACCTGGCTCCAGTTATTTGGCCAGCCATACTGCGCTAAGGAGGTATAATCAGCCCCGCTGTGGAGGATTAACTGCCACTTACCATCTGAAGCGCCCCCTACTTTCTGCCCAAAGAGTGCAATGTCCTCGATACCATCATTGTTATGGTCTGGAAGAATTAAGATTTGCGGATCGGATAACGTATTTGACCAGGCGAAACTGTCCAACAAGCGATTCGAGTCACCAGCACCACTAAATCGGCTCAAAGTAAGCTCGTTCGTCACTGAATTGAGCTGAAAAAGGCCGTAATCACGAACTGCGTCCTGATTTAAGTCACCAAGGCTAAAAATAGAATTGAGTGAAGCTTGATCAATAAATCCGTTGTACGATGCCTCGGAATGAGCCGTGAACGCCATTCCGAGTGCGATCATCAGTGTGTGCTTTCGCATCTTTATCTTCCTTGATAACTCTAACAATATGGTCACGAGACATCAAAAAGTGTAGCAAACGCACTTCATATCACCTGATTTAATATTGATCAGCTTCACACAAATCACTACTGCATCACTCTATAGTTGCATTCACAAGTGACAAAGCGAGTGTATTCGCATCAACCACCAGCAGCTTGAACAGTCCACTATCACTATCTTGCCATGTCATGACCAAGTCTTTTTCACCGTCGCCATTAATATCAACTTGTTCAGTTTTTAACTGCTCAATATGACGACCCAACCCGATCACTCCTATCTCAAGACGAGAACTTGGCGATTTCACCGATACTTCATACTCTGCTGTCAGGGTGTTAAGTCCAAATAGCGCGATCTCTCCAATTCCATCATTGTCATAGTCACCCACTTGCCTCACAGAAATATCACTCCAGAGTCGTGGCCAAGAGAGATTAGCCACTCTTTGGTTATCTGCACCGCTATTAATCCACACTTTATAACGAGCGTTTTCGCCACTACCCGATACGCCATAAAGCCCCAGCTCTGCAACGCCGTCGAATGTCATATCGCTCACGGAAAATAGCTTCCCATTTTCCAACGCACTCGGCCACGTAATCGAAGCGGCTCGTCCTGCTTTTGTATCACCATGTTTCACAAAAAGTTGATACCGTTTGTCGTCGGTTCGTCTTGCGAACCAGCCAATATCACTCACTCCGTCACTATTTAGGTCACCAGGCAAAAACGGCATTCCCTCGGCAAGTGTTTTGCTCCAGTTATAAACCTCTTTTTTGCTGGCGGTTACACCATCAAGCACGAACAACTGCCCCTTGGAAGTTCTCTTATGCGTACCAAACAGGCCAATTTCAGGGATGTTGTCATCATTTCTATCCACTAATGTCATGATCTCGACATCACGCCAGTTATTCACCCATTTAAAGGTTTTAACCGGCTCTGCTGTAAGGCCATCTTTAACAATAAGTTGATTGGTCTTATTGAGTTTGTGCTGACCAAATAAGGCCACTTCTGACGTGCCATCTCCTGTCAAATCCGGCAATGAATATAGTTTCCCCCCAACGACTGACGCTGGCCAATTAAAACGACGCACGACATTTAGGTTATTGACCACATCGAGTGCAACGAGTTTGAAGCGACGTTCGGACTCGCTGTAACCAAATACCCCAACCTCATTCACACCATCTAAGTTGAGGTCACCTAAACCATGGAGCTCCGCCCAAAGGAGGTTAAAGTCAAACTGCTGTCGGGTAACCACTCCCATGTCCGGTGCCTCTCGCACTTCGACACTCAATTGGGAGCTATCGCCGGGCACAAGAACGACCATCTCTGCTGCACTGTCGTCGTTAATATCCTGCCAAACCCAATGCTTGATGTGGCGCTTGAGAAGGTCTTTGGGATCTAACGGGTCGGTTCTGTTGACCAGTTCATCATAGTCCGACACGCCATCGCCATCACTGTCGACAAGCACAGGACTTGTGCCATATAACGACTCGTCAAGATTGGTAATACCATCTAAATCAAGATCGGTTAGCGCATCGTCTGGATCCAGTGGATTAAGGCCGTTTGCTTTTTCGAACGCATCGCTCATTCCATCATTGTCATCATCTGGATCAGCGCTATTGCCGATACCGTCGCCATCGGTGTCGGTCGTCTCCGAAGGATCCAGTGGAAAGGCGTCTTGAGCATCATTGACACCATCGTTGTCGTTGTCCAGATCGGAGTTGTTATGAATGCCATCGTTATCAATATCGACATCCGCTAACACACTCACCGCGATTGAGGCAACGCTCTCCCACTCGCCATCACTTGCCGTTAGGGTGATATCGTACGTATTGTCTTTGCCGTAGTCTTTCGGTGCACTCGCTAATGGACGATGAATAAACTGCAGTGCTCCTGATAGATATTGGAAGTGCTCAGCATCCCTTCCAGACAAAGAGATTGTCATATCATCACCATCAGGGTCTGAGACCTCTATAACATTATCCAGAGTGTCATGCTCTTGCAGGTTGATAAATACCTGCTTGCTATCTGGAAGGAAACGGTCCAACTCAAATTCGGTGATAGTTCCGTATGGATCAACTGTCGAACTATTACCATTGTCAGCAATGACAAAGAAATAATTAGCGGCCATGTACAGTGAAGATGGGTCAACATAAAAATCCCTGACCAAGTTATTTTGTACCCGGATATAGTTTTCTGGAACCGTGGTCATCAATCGGTCTTGCTGATATATGCCTTGGTCGGTTAAGTGAAAACGATATACTCCTTTAACTTTTTCAGCCACATTGTCATCTTGATAGAAACCGGTATAAATGACCCCATTGTGTATTTTTACGACCTGACCGAAGGAAGAGTCACGCGAATGGGTTTGTTGAAGATTTTCGTACAACTTACTAGCTTGATAGTAATCTCCCTGTGAATTTTGATTGAACACATAAACCCGACCCGGGTTTGAGCCACCTATGTAAGATTGATTCCTATCCTCTCTCAGACCGACTACTAGAGTGCCATCCTCTATATCCACATCTGCGCCGAAGTCCCCTCGATATTCTGGGTCATTCGGAGTGAGCTTTTGCTCACTGAACGTACCATCAGTATTCCGCTGGTAGACAAACACACTGCCCGAATCTTCAAAGACGCTATCATCCCCCGAAGCACTCACCACGACGGTCTGACCATCTATCGCAACATCAAGCCCAAAATAGGCGTATTCAGAGACATTACGACTGAACAGCTTGGTTTCACTGTATCCCGAATTATCACTTTGCGGAGTGAACACATAAGCGCAGCCAACTCTAATCCCTTCTATCGCACAGTTATCGGCTCCAACGACAATCACACCGTTATCTATGTCAACAGATCGGCCAAAAAAGTCAGCCTCATTACCGTCAGACGCCACAACTTTCTGTTCTTGGTAATGCCCATCCCCCAGGTCAGTGTAAATATATACCGCGCCGGCGCTTTTCCCGTTTTGGGAGTCCGAATAAGCTCCAACGACAATGGTGCCATTTTCACTCGCTATGGATGCGCCAAAATCAATATCATTGTCATCATCAAATGCGATATCGGAGGGTTGTATGGTTGTGATCTTTTGGTACGGTGTTACCGTCGTGTCATACACATAGACAATATTGTGAGCAGGCGCAGGCACGTAAAGTAAACCCGAGTCTTTGGTGAGTTCGCCTGTCTGATCAAAATCCTCATCAAACGTCTGGTGTGCTTTCAACTGCCTAAGCGCGACGCCAAAGTTGACATTGTTTCCATCGACATAAGACCACACGGGCGCATCATTGATGCCACTAAATGCCTCGATATAGTCATTGATACCGTCTAAATCCGAGTCAATCGCATCTGGCTGGAGCTTGTCATAACCATAAGTTCCATCCTCAAAGAAATCCGGCACGGTATCTAAATCCGAGTCTAAATAGCTATCGATGTCTTTGCTGTCTGTCCCCTCCGCTTTCTCTACAAGATCAGGAACCCCATCATTGTCATCATCCAGATCGATGTTGTCTTCTAAACCATCTAAGTCGGAGTCGGGTATATCAGCCACTTCCAAAAAGAGGTGAACTGTCGAAGACGATGATTGATCTGCTGACACAACAGTGGCAGAAAGCCGATAGATATTGTCTCCATTCGCATCGCTGGGGCTCTCATAATCCGGAAGTGTGCGAAATGTAATCGCGCCCTCTGTTGTCACTTCAAACAAAGAGGCATCATCCCCCTCTAGCAAAACCTCTCCAGACTGGCCATCGGGGTAATGTGCTTTTAGGCGATGTGCAAACTGAGTATTTTCATTGATTGCGTAAGATAAATAGTCATGATTATTAAGCCGATTACCTAACTTATATACAAAGACGCGGCCGGTGTTAGTCTCTTCACCCTCAATAAGAGAACCATCTTGATTGATAAACCCAATTTTCCTGACGCCTAGCGCGAATACACTGCCATCGTCATTAACTTGTAATGAGCCACTGCTATTAGAAAAATTGCTAGAAATCTCTGAAGAGCGGTAAAATTTCTCTCCAGCAAGGCGAAATCGCCTCTCTCGTATTTTGACACCATCTTTATGCGCTATTTCATGAACATATCCACTTTGACCACAGCCCATGTTCCAGCAATTAAAATAAGGAGGAAGTGTTTCTGACTCACCGTTAGATAAACCAATTAACTTTTGCTTATCTGCAACTGTAAACGAATCACTAACATTTACCGTCGGATTAACAAAATCGACGAAAGATGTAGAGAGTAGGTGAAGAGAAGAATCATCGACATGCCTGAAAGCGGCAATATCATCCACTCTGCGGTTAACTTGGGCACTGGCGACACCTGAAGAGTATACATACCCTTGATTGACCTCAATATTGCTGCCATACGCGTAAAACTTAAAGCCCTGCGATTCTAACTCACTGGTTGAGTCGCGTACTTCATATAGCCCATTGCCACTTTTGGCATAGTGAGCAATATCTCCCGACAAACGACCATAGGTCGCTGCGCCAGAGACTCCCACTAGTAAGTCATCATCGCTAAAAGCTAAGGACGAACCAAATTTGAGCCCCTTTGCTATATTGCTTGGAATTAACGTCTGTACAAGTGAATAATGAGCACTATCATCCGCCTCAAATAGAAATACCTTTCCATGTTCAATGCTCGAACTCTCGTTTACTGTCCATGCTTCGGGCGCACCAATAGCGATATACTGTTCATTTATTGCGATTGCTCTACCAAAATCCCACTGACTTCCAAAAGCACCCACTCCTTGGAGGCGCTGCTCTCGATACTGGTTATTCTCATCCTTGGTGTACACATACACGCAGCCACCAAATTGGCTGCCACCACAAGCACTGGCCACAACAATAACACCATCCTTCGCTGCAATATGAACCCCAAACTGATCTCTCGTTTGACCATCACTCGGTCGTAAGACGGTATCTAATACAGGTTGCCCATTAGCTAAGCTATAGACAAAGACTTCTCCGGTATCACTTGAGTCAGGGTCTCCGATAAGTAATAGCTGTCCAAGAAAGGCAATGCTAGAGCCAAAAGCGTTACTGTCAGTTTTATGTGAGCTAAGGTTTTCGAGGCTCACCCACTCATTAAATACAAACTCATCCGATTCAACATCATTAAGCAGCCAATGCGCAGCCTGCTGCGCCTGAACCACACTGGCTAGCATGACAGTCAATGCCGTAATAGAGACGAATATTAGATATCGAAAGCCGAACCACCAAGTACCATTTTTCACAATAACCTTCCTTTGTTCCACTAGGCGCAAAATTCCAGCTCTTTGAAAGAGATACTCAACATCCCGATACACACTAAGAGTAAAAAGAGCCTCAACGCAGTTGATCAAAAATTATACAGATCTTTTGCTATCTCTCATTGAGACGACATCCGCATTGTGACCTATGTTGCATAACGATCGACCACTAAACACATCAAGTTCAAATGTCACTGCGAATAACTCAACAACCTTGTCGTTATTAATCGGAAAGACAGCGAAACCTTTTAAGCTCATGAGCAAGTAAGCTAGCTGAGACCAAGCGTTGATAAACCAAAACGACCTAGTAGCAAGCTACTAGGTCGTTCGTAAAAGTAAAATTATCAGCAGAACATTTAGTCAGGGGTAATTTGATTAGGTGCCACCGTATCTGAGAGATCTGACACTGTAGGTTCAGGCGATATCGCAGATAAGCGTTTAACCTTTTGCTGTAGAGCGAGGCTTTCGGCTTTGTGTTGCTGTGCCTCCGCGATTAACGCTTCAGTCTGCTTTTTTAGGCTGTCATTTAACTGCTGGAGTTTGGCAAACTTGCTCTCGTCAGCAAGCCTTGACTTGTTCCCCTTGTCCATTAGGGATACCTTGATCGCCAGCGCTTGCTCTTTCAGCGTTTTATTGCCAATATCATCCATACCCGTCACTGACGCAATGTCTTGAAGCGATGATTCTAGAGCCAGAATATATCTCTCATACTGTTTTTCAGATAGTGACTTTAGTTCTTTAACTTGCGTCACCATCTTCTCATTACGCTCAAGTGAGAAAGCAAAGTCTTCTGAGTTTTTCTTTATTGTGTCGTAATCTCTCGGTGAGGCATCTATGTATGCGTTAGACTTCTCAAGCAGGCTTTTTGACCTAGACATAACAATGGGTGCATAAGTTACATAACGCTGTTTTTCTTGAGCTTTAAGCTTTTTTTCTAACTCACCTAAGTATTTCTCTGTAACTGCACGAACCTCAAGATTGTGCTGTTTTTTTTCCAAAGAGAGTAATCGCTGACTATCAAAATCAACATTTCGCGCAATGTAATCAACGACATTTTTCAGCTGCTTCTCTACTTGGCCAAAATCTTTAGGGTAAATCGATTTAACATCTAACTGCTCTAAGAACTGGCGATTCTCAAAGGCGACTGCCATCGTAGTTTGCACTCTATTTTTAGTGGCTGTCGCAACTTTATAAGCACTATCAAATTGATTTAAAGCTTCTGTTGTTTCTTCACCATAACTTTTGCTAGAGAAGAAGCCAGAGTCGTTTATAAGCGTAGGATCGTTTTCAAACTCTGAGTAATACTCCCTTGCCTCCTCCAGTGCTTCACCCATTTTTTCATAGGCATCAACAGCGTACCAGTCTAACTCTTCAGTGGTAAATTTCTTTTCAGCTTGCTTGAGCCGACTACTAATTGAGTCAAACATGGTTATTTGTTCTGTCGACGTCATATCTACATTGCCAACACTTGTTCCTGAACTTGACCCTGTAGACGTACAACCAATTAGAGCTGCACTCATCAATACACAAATTAGTTTCTTATTTGATAACATCACTGACTTAAAGCCTTCCATTTTAGTTTCTATTATTTCCATTTTTTATACTTTCTATGGCCGTTCTATGAGTAAAGAACAACCATAAAAACAAAGGCCAGCATTGTTAGCTGGCCTTTATCACCGCTTTCAAACCTATTTCTAAGGTAACTCACCGCTCAAAAGAACGTCTTGAAGCGTTCGACCATCAATAATAACGACTTCAACCTTGTCATCATCATTCTTGCCAAGAATCACGAGATCGTCGTATCCATTACCATTCATGTCTTTGCTTGAGTAAGTCACCTCATTTAGCACAGTTTCCAGAGGGGTTAAGACAAGCTGCTTACCCGTTGAACTTGACTTAACGGACACCTCTAAATTGTTAGAGTTGCGGTTAACGCCAATGAGGGCAACTTCTCTAATGCCATCTTCATCGATATCTCCGACTTGTTTAATGATTGGAGATAGCCATGCATTAGGCCAAGAAAGAGTCTGTAAACGCTGGTTATCTTTATAGCTATTTATCAACAGCTTATATTTTTCCACTCCGTTTTTCACCGATAAACCAAATAATCCAACTTCACGAGCTTCATCTTGGTTTCGGTCATCAATATTAACACCGATAGCAGATTCAAATTCGGCAGGCCAATGCACAAAGCCGACCATGCCAGCATTTGTATGCCCTTTCTTCATAGCAACTTGGTAACGACCGTCATCGCTCCGTTTAGCAAGCATCGCTAAATCATCAACACCATCACCTGTAATGTCAGCGATCGATTTTAGTTCTCCTTGCTCCCAGAGTGGATTCCAGTTGTAAACCTCACGTTTAGCCCCTGTCGAACCATCCAGTACAAACAATTGATTTTTTTGTGTGCGCTTGTGATAACCAAATAGGCCCACCTCGTTAATTGAGTCATTATTTCTGTCGGCCAAAAACATAATGCTTGGCTCAATCCAGTTATTTACCCATTTATAGGTTTTAAAACTGCTTCCATCGGCACCACTTCGCACAACCAACTGATTGGTGAGGTTAAGTTTATGCTGACCAAATATCGCAAAGTCAGCTACACCATCCGAGTTCATGTCTGGAACCGACTTAAACTCAACCCGATTAAGAGTTGCTGGCCAGTTGATTCGCTTAACTACGCTAAGCTCATTCGCTGGGTTCAATATCACTAATGAGTAACGATTTTGGCTTTCAATGTAACCAAATAAGGCGACATAGTCTTTTGTCCCTTTATAGTGCTCACTCAAGTCAATAAGCTGCACATCGCTAAACTGATAATCAAGCTCCACTTCTGCCAACGGTGCAAGCTGAGCATCCAACACGCTCACATTGACCAAAGGAAGTGCTTGTTTATCAAGGACAACGAACTCCGACGCCCCATCTCGATTGACGTCACCAACAGTCAGTACTTCTTGGATGGCTTGGGATTTAAAATCTTCAGCATCAAGTGGATCAGTACCTTCTCGGATTTCATCACCGTCATTGACACCATCACCATCAGAATCGGCTTTATTGGGGTCGGTACCATTTTTCACTTCATCCAAATGGCTTAGACCATCACCATCGATATCAAGCAGCGCGTCCGTTGGATCGGTTGGGTCAAGACCATTGTCTACTTCGTATTTGTCACCAAGGCCATCACCATCACTATCTGGATTGCGCGGGTCAGTGCCTAGCTCCGCCTCTTGTTCGTTGGTTAGACCATCATTGTCCCAATCGTCGTCAAATCGATCGTCAATGAAGTCATTGTCGCCATCGATAAAGCCAAAGTAGTTAATGCCCAGCGCGATCTCGTTGCCATCAAAGTCCTCAGCGGTTATCGCTGCTTGGTTATCAGCATCAAACGCTTGAGGAGAGTGGTAAGAGACACTATAGATAGGGCCATTAATCCAACTCTCAGCCACGCTCAAAGCTTGACCATTCACTGTTGCATCAACCGTTGTGATGACAGAAGACATGGGTGAATAGCGCTCAGATGTAAGGTATAAGTTGCTCTCAATGGCATTCGTTTGAGTACCGGCATAATTATCCAAAGCAGCTAAGGCCAGCTTTTGATTACCCGTCAGTGGCGCGCCATACTGAGTGCTCCCTTTATAGACCCCCCACACTTTGCCTGAACCTTCCTCTTCAGGCCCAACACCGAACTCTAACTCGTCAATAGCTATTGCTTCAGATTGATCAATTCTCGCGAGCACGACAGCACTAACTAAGTTTCCGTATTCGGTATCCGTTGCAGGTAACTGGCGCAAATACATAGGTAATGAAAAAGCAGGACTCACATTGCCTTCACTGTCAGTCACCGCAATATTCACTTTGTGCGAGATTCCGTCTAAGTCAAATTCACCTCTTGAGAGTGAGCTTGTATCCACCTTTTGGGTATAGACTACCCAAGGCAAAGTAAGCGCGTCTTCGACTGGAACTGAAATAGCGTTGTTAATGGAATCGTTGTCCCAATAGACTTGTGCGGAGTCGATGGTACTGGCCCATGCGCTATAGCTATGCACAATAGCTAATAGGGCGAATACCCGAGATTTATTCATTGTCATCCCTGAGACCTCGCTCTAGCGTAATTTAGAGATTGCGATGGCTTTTACATTAAGCTCACCGTTATTGCTCAAGCTCGCGTTGGCCTCGAATAGGGGATATAGATAAGGTGCAGACTCGCTCGCCGAGCGCTGGGCATCGAATTGGCTCTTAGGTAGTGGACCGCCTTCAATACCGATGTCGCTGCGGGTACCATCGACATCGCGATAAAAGACGTCATCAATACCTGCATTAATTGCGGGTGACCCTGCTAACGGACGGAACTGACTGTCGAGTTTCAGATCATCAACCACGGTGACACCAGCATGCTCAATACAAGGCACTCCATCCAGTTCACTGAAACAGAGGTTATTTTCCAGCGTCGTTCCATTGGCACGATCTAAGCCGGAAAATGCCACATCATTGGGTAAGTTAACAAAAATATTGTTGCTGAAATGTGCGTCACCACTTCTAACATCAATACTAATACGCTCTCGGTCTTGTAATGCTATCGGCTCTACATGAAACACATTATTTTTAACGTCAAAGGAACCATAAAACTGAGCTAGTGTAATGCTACTTGGTGTGCCTGGCGCTTGGTAAGTATTTCCTCCAGCAAGTACTGTGTTGTTAGAAAATACACCATTCCCGTACAAGTAAATAGGCGAGAGTCCAACTTGGGATGCGCTATTGCTATCATCTGAAACCAGTCGATTAATAAAGTTTCCTATTACTCTCGAATGGGTGCCTGAAGTGTCGCCAACGTGAAACTGTGTGTTATAATCCAATACAAACGAGTTTCCGAGTACATGCTGCTCTGATAATGACAGCGAACTGCTTGCTCTAAAACTACTAAAGCTTGAGTGGTTTCCCGCAAAAAGGAACAAGTCTTCAGCAGCCAAATCGATGTACCCACGTACAAAACGGTTCCCAACCACAACAAGTTTATCTAAATGCAACAGGTTACCATCTGGATCATACTCAGGATATACATGCAAGTTACTATCTGTGAGGTTGTTCTCTAGAAAAGCTACAGATTTCACCTCACCTCTCACGTCAAAGTAACCGTCAATAACAGTCACTCCCTGCATAACAAAGTCGGTGTCGGCGCCTCGAACCTCCACTTTAAAATTCCAGAGTTTATCGTATATGAGTTTAGGAGCGGCTTGGGCGTTAAGCGCTCTTATAGTTAAAGACTTATCAATAACCTGCGTATCTTCTTCCGACATGTAATAAATGCCATCTTGCAACACCAGTACATCTCCAGCCTCCGCAGCGCTAATCGCCCTACTCAAAGTCAAATGCCCAGGTTCGACTTCTACTTCTGCGGCGATAGCAGGTTGTAAGAATGTGCAAGCTAACATTGAAAGAGCTAAGCCTAACCCTTTGAAATTTCCGTATTTCATAATTATATCTCTTGTTTTAAAGTTCACATTAATATCGAATCCAACTTGATCCGAAGCAATGTTTGGGTAATTCTAACCAAGATTTGACAATAACTAAAACTAGACTATTGACATAAATAACACAATAGAAAGAGATCAATTCGTTTTTACTTTAGGTAGTCAATAAATTTCGTTACCATTATGGAAATACTTCACTTCTTCACGGAATAAAAATGATCAATATACTTAGAAAAATCAAACACAAAGCAGCTACAGGCTCAAACTATATTCCACCTCATAGCTTTCAGTATCACCTCGATGTTACAGACAAGCATCTGGTTAAAGGTTGGGCATTTGACATTAAGCGCCCGGATCACCCTGTGCATATTGCATTTAAATTAAATGGCATTGTTTTTTGTGAGGTTATTGCCAACCAATCACGTGAGGATTTAGCCGGCGCTGGACTAGCTACTGCCAACTGCGCTTTTGAAATGGCACCAGATTTACCCCAAAAATCACTAGAGGTCGTCCGTGCGGACATGTACATCAATGAGCATAAGGTGAATCATGAGCCTATCGAGTTTACGTTAAACTATGAAAAGCTCGTGGCGTTTTTGCGCGAGGATCTCATCAATAGCCAATAGCCAAATATCAAAAGCGTCGGGAAGAGTTAGCCATTAACTAAACATTAGCGGTGAGTGAGCCATGGAACGGTTTTTTCAAATAACTAGCAAGTATCAACGACTGGCACTGTTCAGCTTATGTATAACTTCAATAGTCAATGCTCAACCGCTTGAGAAACTGAACATACTCCAACCAGACTACCCAAAGGCCATTTACTTCCGTTACGTCGAGGGAAGTGCTGCGAATCCAAAGCTTTCGTACGAAAGATGGGAAAAAAGGTGGTCAAAGTTGGACGGCATGATCGTTAAAGCACTCGACGAGTCATTTCCTGGAAGAAGTGGGGAGGCGCAACGAAAGTTTCTACTGTATAAGGAAAAACATCCAGAAAAGCTCCTTTTGCTCCACTTTAATGGCAATGCTCGCGACCCTGCTTTCGATCAGCACTTCTTTACTCCCACTTCCTGGACGTACTATGTCGGCGCTGAAGCTAACGGCGCTATTTCTGCTGATACCAAGACCGTTAATGTCAAAGATATCTCACCCTATAAAGTGGGCATGAAAGGCGTAAACACATTTAACGATCCTGTCGCTTTAGTACCAAAGAGTTCTCAAGGTGAACTATTATGGAAACAAGCAGAATACGCAACAGTCGAAGCAATCGACGAGGCAACAAATACACTACGCTTGTCTAGAGGAAAATTTGGAACAACAGCTAAGGAGTATGGCAACGGCCAACTATATATTGCGCCAATTGTTACGGATATTCCTCCCAACAAAGACATTAAGCGTCCACTCTGGCGCTACAACTACAGCTACTTTTCAGATACAACCAATACTGCAAAGCAGTTGCATGACAACTTAATACATTATTTGAGGGAAGAAGGGTCGCTCAATACGTTTGATGGTATCAGCTTTGATGTTATTGCCCATACACGACCTGTGCGACACTGGTCAAGAGATAGAAAAATTGACTACAACCTGGATGGAAAATTTTCTAATGCTGATATTGAGAGTCAAGCTAACTACTCAAAAGGCGTATATACTCTATTTTCATTACTCAGGGCATCTCTACCGAACAAACTAATAATGTCGGATGGTAGCGAGTTGAATCAACAAAGGGGGTTTGGTTTACTCAATGGTATTGAAAATGAAGCATGGCCAAGTCTATGGGACAAAGAAATCGACTTATGGTACACAGGAATTAATCGGTTAAACTTTTGGAATAGTCGTAGTATCGAGCCGAGCTTCAATTATATTAAAATAGGAAAAATGCCGATGAGGGGAAAAGGGCATTATAATCCGGCTGAGAATTATCGACGCTTACGCGTTGCTAGTGCGCTCCTTACCGGGACTACCATTGCCCCTTCATATAAAGCAAATTACGCAAAGGTTGATCGCTGGCCAGAACTAATCGGTTCAAAACGAGCCTATAATAGATGGCTTGGTACACCTAAATCTGAATTCAACTATCTCTTTTTGAAACAAGATCAAGAACAGCCAATCATTCCCCAAGTTAAAAAATTAACAGAGCGCAGCATTGAAGTGCTTTTTAACGTGAAAGATAGAGCTGACATTCACATGACGTATAGATTCAAGCTTAATAACCTTCCTACTCATAGCCCTGCTGGGTTAGTGACACTGCGGATAGACCAATCAAAGGAGCCTTTTGACAGCACGTGGGCAGATGAGGGGAATTTCACATCTCACTTTCAACTATACAACTTAGAGCCTGGTGTTCATAGGATTCATATAACAAGTGATAATGGCAACTTATCTTTAGATGATTACTCTATCATCCATGCCATTGCCATTCCATACCGAGAGTTTGACAATGGACTCGTTATAGCGAATCCAACATCGAATAAAATAAGCATTGACCAACATAATCTACCAAAAAACATGTCGTATCTTGGAAAAATTGAAATAAACAAAAAAGATGCACTAATAAGGAGTTTTAGTGAATAGAAATAGTTCTGAACGCACCATAATCATTCATGCAGGCCCTGGAAAAACTGGCTCATCAGCCCTACAGCACTATTTGCTTAGTAATCAGAGGTCGCTAGAGAGTGTGGGCATTTTCTACCCATCTCACAACATAGACAAAAACAACATCAGCAGCGGTCACAAACGTGTTATTTATGATCAAGTATCAAATAAGATATCAGCGCAGTTAGTAGAGAAGCTAAAACAAGACTTTGAAGACTCTCTCTGCCAAACACTTATATTGTCTTCTGAGTATTTTCATAACGACATAGAGGATATTTATAAGTTTTTTCCAGAAGCCACCATAGTATTATATGTAAGAAACCCTATAGAACTTGTTTATTCAGGATATAACCAATCCGTAAAGAGAGCACAAAATAGAACTCGCCTTTCCATACCCCACAGTGTTAGATTTTCCGTTTTAGATAAAATAAAAGATTTAAATTCTGATATAAATATAGAACTTCGACCTTACTTGTTTGATGCAGAAGAAAACTGGAACATAGTCTCTGATTTCCTGTCATTTCTTGATATAAACTTGGCACAAACTAGCAACAATGAAAAAGTGAACCCTTCATACAGCTTAGAAGCACTTGAGACAAAAAGAATACTGAACCACCTACCGCTGAACGAAATAGACAGTGCGATAGATAGGATACTTCAACAGTTTGAGGGAGAAACAAGTTATTATTCTCTAGTAAGCCAAACTGAATATAAAAGGTTAAGTGAAGACTTAACCCAACAACTAGAAAGCTATATCAAGACCTCAGAAGATAAGAGCCTAACCCCCTTAATAGGTGCGTTGGCAAGAAACCCTACAAAGAAATTTCATGAGCAAACAATCAGCTTCGAATCTTACAGCAAAGCTATAGACTATATAAAAAATCAAAACAACAACCTCTTTTTGAAGATAAATACATTATCTCCAAATGGAAACGTTTATGACTTCTACCACCATTATAGTGACGCCCCTACTCATTCAACCAGTATTTTCAGTGACATTAATAAAATAATTGACGATATCAAAATGGAGTCAATAGATAATGAAACAACTTTTTGCATTCGTCTAGCAAGAGCTTTTGAGCGAGATGAAAACTACAGTGCTGCTTTGTATGTTATGAAGCTGGCTCACCAAAAGAGGCCCAAAGGTAAAGCTATCATTAGCAAAATCAATGAATACTCTAATAAACTAGCGTTGACACAAGTAGACAATCAATAGCGAGCTTTGAAATAGAGCTTACATACAGCTTGTGAGCAGGGTAAATAGCCCTGCTCACAAATTCCGATTGTCATTCTAAAGCATTAATTTTGCTGTAGTATTCACCGTGTTTCTTTACAATAAATGGTCCATTAGGTCTCAACAATTTAGCGAGATCCATTAACTGGTACGCTTTATGGATGTTAACATTTTCATTGGCAACCGCCAGATCCCTTAAGTCATCTGCATTAAGACCGACAACATTTAGAGCGAACAAAGCCATGTAACGCTCACTAACCTGCTGTGAATTATATAAAGACGGTGGTACATATGAACTATTAAGGCTCATTTCATAGCCTAGTTTCACAAAATCATCTTTGTATATTTTGTTAATGAGGTCTTCTTCTTGAGGCGTAATTTCCTGCTGGTAAGTTTGAGATGCATTGCGTGCATGCTTGTTGTAAGTCTTTAATAATACTCCTTTTGGGGCAAGGTACTCTGACACATCTGCCATATTCTCTAACCGCCCCAAAAACTCAGGTACAATGTCTTCTACATGGAGATTGTACACTTGAGGTCGGTAGTGTGGGTCCATATCTTGAGGATTAGCATCTTTGGTTAGAACCGTCAAAAATTCGAAAAATGAAGGTTTGTCATTTTCATTAAAACCATATTTTTTACAAAATGCCAACCACACATTATTCTTACTTTTCCCTATCTTATCTTTATATGCAGAAAGCGCTCTTGAATAAGGATTTCTAGTCAATGCAAAAAATGGACAAGAGGCACTAGCGGGCAACTTAAAGTCCTGACTTTGATGCACTTCTATATGTACATTATCAACTTCCCTGTTTAACAGCGAGTTTTTAATAGTTGAACAACCAACCTTCGGGTTTGATATAAACACAAGGTTGTGCTTTACCGAATAAATTATATTTTCCATGTTATTGCACTGCTCACTTATTATTTAGTACACTAGCGTAGTATTGGCTGTCTAGACTATATCCTTGACGAGCCATTTCCTCACTACATACTGTCGAAAAAATAGATTTATTTTCTTCAGTCCAACTCATATCAGCTAATGATTTAGCCCTGTCGGATTGACTAGTTTGTTGGGGACGTTTGCCCAATACTGCATTTAATGCTCGGCTGAACTTCATATTATTCCAGTTCAGAAATTCAGATAATTGCCTAATAGTTGGCTCTGGTTTATTCGCTAACTCATACTGTTCTAGTTCAAAAAACCAGTCGTTTCTCTTTAATTTTGAGCTAAGCAAAGCTTGGGTTCTTCGCCAAATTATAAAGGTTTGCCGCCATTGTTTAACATGATGTTCAAAAGGAACATTAGGAAACTTTATAAGTCTTGATTGGACGTTTTCAATCCCCCTACGTTTGCAAAAAATTACTTTTGCATTGGGCCAGACATCAAATGCAAATTCTAACGAGTTCAGCATAGGTATACCCGGTGTTTTATCCACATACACCGTATCTCCATAATGCCTTCGATAAATCTCTCTTACCATTTTAATATTTGCAGCAAGAGTCATTGTTTTAGGCATCTCGTTGACCAAGTTTCCTGTAACCTGCGCAGTTGAAGACTTGATAAAGAAGTCTTCTAAAGACTGATTTGATGCAACTACACCTTGAAGTACATGAGATTCTCCATGAGATCTTACTCCTTCCCCCCTGTTTACTGCCATACCGACAGCCGTGGTACCGGAACGTGGAGAACCTACTACTAATCGAACCTCTGGAAAAATTTGATGATGTTGGACACAAAATGCAAACAACTGTGTCCACTGTCCTTCTTCAACTTCTACATCAAGCTTACAATGGAGATCATTGACATCTTCCATCATACTCACAAACACTTTGTACTTTAACAAGTGCAGTTTTTCAGATATACCTAACTGTATGCGCTCACTAGGCTCCGCGTTTTCAATATTTAATGTTATCTTTGCTTTTGTGTCGAAGTAACTAGTGCAAGTTATATTTCTTATGGGTCTTTGGCTAATTAAGTATCCTTCAAAGCCTAAATCTCCATTTTCAGATAACCCAGCGCTGGGTGAGTTCAATCTTAAATCAAAGAAATCCGCGTTAATCTTTCTACTAAAATAACTGTACATTAAAACGCCTCACTTACTATTAATTCATAGGCGTCGGCAATACTCTTGGGTTCTTTAATATTGCTTTTGCACGCATCATGTAATGTGGGATTTGCAATAACTCTCTCTATTACTCTAGCCAAAGATTGTGGTTTGCCTACATTAAAATGAAAACCATCTACACCATCTGTGACCTTTTCTTTCATGCCACCAATATTACTCGCAATTACAGGAACTTGATGCTTGTAAGCCTCCTGAATGACCATCGGTGAATTTTCCCACCAAGTAGATGGCACTACCACCCAATCAGCATCTTGGAGAATGCTGGGAAGCTCTTCAGCCTCATACTTGCCAAAGAAACTAACGACATCTTTGTGCTTTTTACTAAGTTTAGAAATTTTCTTCTTAAATTCCTGCGGCTGACTGTCTAATCCAGTGCCATGAATATTAACTTGTACTTTCTGTAACTGCTCATTCGGAAGCAGCGCAATAGACTCTAGAAGGACATCTAATCCTTTGTTTGAGTTTATCTGACCAATATAGCAAAGCGTGGTTTTCTCAGAGGCTTCTTTTGTTAATATCAACTTTTCAACTTTTGGCTGGCCATTTTCGATAACAGTGATCTTTTCACTTAGTAGCCCCCATTCAACATAACGATCCTTCAAGAACTTAGACGGTGAAATAAAGAGGTCGACATAACTAAAAAATGTCATCAAGTATCTCTTCCTCAGATAGAAATCACCTGGACTCTTCTCGGTTAACTTGAGACATTGACTGCAGTCTAATGTGCTTGATTTGTAACACAATGAGCCATTGGTTTTCTTCATTAGTCCACCATTCGCACATATCGCTAGGTACTCGTGTAGCGTAACTACAATCTTTGCAGAAGGCAGAGCGTCCTTGATTATTTTTATCGCTTCTATTCCAATAAAGAAATAGTGATGTATGTATACAACCTCAGGAGAGAGTTTTTCAATTAGGTTTTTAAAATCCCCCCATAGATGACGCGTCTTGATATTGGAGAATAGAAATGCATCATCATGCGTCGTATGCATTAAGATTTCTCTTGGTGAGTTCTTAGTCGAAAATGCCGCTCCACCATGTGGCTCTGCGTCAGTTCTCGCTAAAAAATACGCATCATCTCCTTGCCTCAAGCTCTCTTCAAAGAACTGGTATGCTGCCAGCTCTGCCCCCCCTTTGTTTAAATCTGGGTGGCCATGCGACATAATCAATACTTTACGCATACTCTTTCTTTACCTCAACAATCTCTCTATCCCACTTGTTTTTCTGACGAATACCGTTTGCGATTGTTAATTTAAACTTCCAGTCTCCGCTATCCACTAAGTTTTGTGATAGTCTTTCTAAGTGAACTAATCTTTCATTTGGGTTTAAGTATACTTTTTTACCTGAAGACGTTATTTTTAGGCACAAATCAGAGTCTTCAAAGTCCCCAATTGCGTAGCCTTCATCAAAGCCATTTACCGACTCATATAAAGATCGTTTAATCAACATACAAGCTCCTGTAACAGCTTCTACGGCTCTAACTTCACCATCTCCCATTAAGTGAATAGGCATGCCTTTATTTGGATGATAATTCATCCAAATATTAGGGTAATAGGGGTCTTTAGCGAATTCCATTCCCAAGTGTTGAATGGTGTCGTCTTCGTAAAGCAAACACGCTCCAAGGATACCGCAATCAGATTTTTCGTTATATGTATTGACGAGCCTTGTTACCCAGCCTTCACTGGTTGGCATAATATCAGAGTTTAATGCAAGAACGAACTCTCCTTTAGCGAAGCTCGCTCCTAAATTATTTGCTCCAGAAAACCCTAAATTGACGTTTGAGTAAACTATTGAAAATGGTACAAAAAAAGTATTAAATACACCTTCCGCACAAATCATGAACTCTCTTTCAATGCTTGGGTCATCCAAAACATAGATTATTTCATGATTTTTAAAGTCGTGATCTTGACTGAAGGCCAATAGCTGATGCTGTATAAAGTCATATCGACCATAAATAGGAATAATAAGTGAAACCAATGGCTTATAATTCACCTCACCAAAAATAGTTTGGTGTTTATTTGCATTAGATTTTTTCTTCTTATCCTCAGCATTCCAAATGGTGGCTATCGAATTGAGGACTTTCTTATATCCCGAATTAATGAACCCCTTGTCATATATGTCAATATACTTAAGCTGCATCTTCAATAATTCACTAGCCGAATATTCCCTTTGCGATTGCATTACAGGGTAGATGATGTCATTTCCGTCAAGAGTTTCTATTTTAACTACAACGCCATTATTAATAATATTGAGCTTTGATATTGTCAAAAACCCAGATTTAATCCTCATTTCAGTTGGGCTGCATTTTTCCGCCACATCACTACGATAAAATCGTGTTAATTCTTCACTAATGTCCTGCGACTCTCCAAATGCATTGACCAAGCATACTTTGGTAACATTGTCAGATAAAACCCAACCTTCAATGACAACAAAATTATTTTGGTCAACCTCACAAATATCCATATAAAACTTAGTGTTAACTTTAGCACTAGTAGCATCAAATAGATTGACTTTAGATAAAAATTCCGTTCTTTCACTACCAAGCAAATTAAGAATATCATCAGGTTTGGAACGATAAACTTCGTTAGATATCGTCAATGGTAATTTCTGATCGTGAAGCATGAGACTGAGATCATTTAGATCCCCTCCTCTTCTATCAATCACTGTTATGAAACCACTGCAGTAGTTGTTCTCATCTAAATTCAACTCTTCAACAACATCGAGCCGAGAGACAAACTTAGTATGTTGAGCCAATTCAACGTCATTAGAGTACCACCTTAACGCTTCAACTTTCTCGTCAGTGACAAACCATCCTGAGACAAACACGGCAACACTTGTTTGGTGAATACTATCCAGATGAAACCTTACCTCTCTCTGGGGCTTTTCTTCTATTATCTGCACCGTTCTTTCCATGTACTGTATAACCTTGGTTTAGTGTATCAAACTTCGCATCTCTATCAAAACAAGGGATGCGTCAACTTCCATGCAATCCAGGTAGTTTGACTAAGGTGTTTGCGAGCTTTTCAAAGCAAACAAAAAAGCCCAGAACACACTGGGCTTTTTGTCATTATTTTAGCAATACTTTTTAGCTACATTTGAACAGCTTTTTGGTTGTGTAAGACAGTGCGGCCATCAGCACCACTGACCCCTAAGACCTTTGTAGCAAGAGCGGTTTGGCTTTCCCCTATGATGATTAAATCCTGAACGCCGTCTCCGTTTAGATCACCAGTATTGATTGTGACATCCTCCCAAGTATCAGGCAGAGTCGTACTTGAAACTGTCGAACCTGTTGAGCTTCCACGAATCGATAATTGAAGTATACCGGTCTTTGAATCTCGACCAACAAGTACGATTTCGGCAAGCCCATCACCATCTAGGTCAGCAATTTGCTCAATATGCACTTCACTCCATAGCTTCTTCCAAGATAGGTTCTGCAATCTAGAGTTATCGCGACTTGACGTAATCAACATTTTATATTTGGCATCGGTACCCTCTCCAGACTCACCAAATAGAGCGAGTTCATTCAAGCCATCGCCATCTCTATCATTTACAAATACAAGACGTACATGCTTTAGATCTCCTGGCCAAGCAGTTTTACCCGCAAAACCTAAACGAGAGTGTCCATGTTTCGCTACCATCTGATAGCGCCCATCATCACTGCGCTTCGCAAACAGCCCCACATCTCTCGTGCCGTCACCATTAAGGTCTTGAAGTAGAGTCGCTGTACCCTTGCTCCACACCGAGTTCCAGTTGTACACCTCTAGTCGTGATGTATTGCTACCATCAAGAACAAACAGCTGTGCTTTACCGTTGCTCTTCCTGTTGCCGAATAGCGCGATCTCAGGTACGCCATCATCGTTTCGGTCATCTAAGGCAAATAATTGGACATCTTTCCAAAGATCAACCCATTTGTATGTGTTAATGATACCTTTGTCATCACTACTTCGAACAATAAGCTGGTTTGTTGAATTTAGCTTATGTTTACCTGCAATAGCATAGTCAGCCTGGCCATCGAGATTAAGATCCGGAACTTGGCGGAATTCAACGTCATTGAGCGTATTGCTCCAATTCCACATACCCAGTAACTTCATAGAAGAAGACACTTCTATTACAGCCAGAACATACCTACCCTTCACTTTATCAAAGCCAAAGACTCCTGCTTCTGCAACCCCATCATTGTTTCTATCTTCTAACTCAATCAGAGTAGGATTCTGCAAGGAAAGTTCTAGAACAGTTTTATGAACTCCATTTGAGCTAGACCAAATAACAGTGACCGTATCATTGCTCGATGCATCAAGCGCCAACACTTCCGACTTACCATCCTTGTTCACATCACCCCAAACTTTCGCTTGTACGTAATCTTCAACAAAGTCCTTCGAATCAAGCGGATTGGTGCCATTGTTTAGCTCGTCAAAGTCACTAACACCGTCACCATCACTGTCGCTGTTAGACAGGCTCGTACCCAACACATATTCCATTAGGTTTGACAGGCCATCGCCATCAGCGTCATTGAGAGCATCAGTTGCATCGAGTGGATCTAGATTGTTATCGATCTCAAACTTATCAGGAATACCATCACCATCGGTATCGTCTGAGCGCGGATCTGTACCAGTGAAGAACTCTTCTAGGTTTGTCAGTCCATCGTTGTCGATGTCTTGATTAGCGTCTGCAGCATTGTATGGATCGAGCCCGTGGCTGTATTCCCAAGCATCGGTTAGACCATCACCATCACTGTCTAGACCATCTAGGTCGATTGGCATGACGATGTCACTCAACCAAACGGTATCTTCGTTCTCGTTGGTTTCATCATCTTTGATGTAATGCCAGCTGACCGTATGCTGACCCTGTTCAATATCCACAACAAACTGAGTCCAGCCATTGACACCGGAGAGCTCAGTAGTTTCCACTTTTGTACCATCGACTTTGAGGTAAAGCTTATCGTACTTTTTCTCTGTCGAGGCCTTTGCCCAGTAGACGATAGAACCATTGTGGAATTTAGAGGTTAGCGTGAGTGTGTCTTCACCACCATCGGCATGCGTGGTTGACTTAACGGCATGGCCATTTCTTGAATCCACACCAGACGTCACCGCCCAACCTTGGGAAGCGAAGCTAACGATGTCTTTATCATCCGCAAATGTGAATAAGCGATACTTATCACGAGTCGGGACAGACTGCGCGTTGTTATCAAAGCTTTGAGCTTGATACTCAACAAACAGAGGGTAGCCATCGTTGTCACGATCCACCAGGCCATTATCAGGTAAGTTAGGATCAGTGCCATTGAGCAGTTCGTATTCGTCGCTCAGGCCGTCATTATCGTCATCTGTATCTTCGTTATCGCCGATGCCATCGTAGTCGGCGTCGAAGTTTTCTTTAGGGTTAGCTGGGAAAGCATCTGCGCCATCGGCAATACCATCACCATCACGGTCGTAGTAGGACCACTGCGTTGGGGTTAAATAATTCGCATAACTGAGCCATACGCTATCATTGGTTACAGTTCGACCCCACATATACAATTCATTGGTATCAAGTCGTGTTCCTACTGTAAAGTTATCTCCAGCAGATACTTCTTGCCAAAGGCCCTCAACAGCTTGCGGCTTAGACTGATCGTTCTGATGACCAAGACCTAATTCACCGTAATCATTGTCACCCCAAGCATACAAAACGCCACTTGTCTTGATCGCAAAAGAGCTGTAGCGACTTACAGCAACCTTACTCCAATCTGATTTCGTCCCCACTCTTGTTGGCAACACAATATTATCAGTAGTATCACTGCTTACTTGATTGTGGCCATTGAGGCCCCAGCCCCAGAGGCTTCCATCTTTTTTTATAGCCAGCATATGTGAGCTATGAGCAGTGTCTGCAATAGCGACCCAATCGCCGCCAGCATTAAGCGGCGTTGGCGTAGATATCGTACTTGAAGTATTGCCGAGTCCTAATTGTCCATAGCCATTGTATCCCCAAGCCCATAGAGAACCATCCGATTTACGTGCGATGGTGCTATTTAAGAAGGCGGAAACTTCGACCCAAGTATTATCATCTCCTATCTGAACAAAATCATCGGAGTAGGCGTTATACCCATAATTACCATCACCAAGTTGACCATAGCGGTTGTAACCTCTCGCCCACAATGTACCATCACTTTTGATTCCGACAGCATGGTAAGTACCAACACTTATCGCCTGCCAAGTATCATCATTGATCGGGTATGGCGTATTTAAATAACTAACTTCTTCTGCGGTCAGCAAATTATAACTATTGTCGCCCCACCCCCAGAGACGGCCATCGCTGTTAATGGCCATTGTAGTATATACACCAGAGGAAACGTCAATCCATTGACTTAAGGATGGACGTGATGGTGTAGCTTTGTGCACATCATCATTGATACCTAAAAGGTAGGAACTTCCTTGCCCTCCGCCCCAGAGCACACCACTTGCATCGAGTACGTAATAGTGATGCCTACCCGCGCTTAACGCTTTACCCGCATAGCTTACTTGATAAGAAGGTGTTACGAATACAGAACTGGAATATGTCGCACCTAATGCGAAATGGCCACTGCTATCTGAACCTGTTGCCCACAGAACACCTTTTTCATCAATCACATAAGTAGAGTAGATGTCTGCCAAGACCTTATTGGCTGTCGCAGTAAAATCAACCTTCTCGGGTTTATATAATGTGGAAGTATTGTTTCGCCCCAACTGCCCAGACGAGTTGTAACCCCAGGTCCAAACCGAGCCATCGTTTTTGGTTGCAATGACATGATCATCGTAGGCAGAAACACTCTTCCAATCTGTTGAATCATCGATTTTTGTCAAGCTATTGGTTTGACGCACATCGTCACCGAGACCCAGTGCACCTAAATAACTATAGCCGTGAGAATAGATCTGCCCCAATTCATCAATAAGGATGACAAAGTCATCACCAACGGCAATATCAACCCAAGCATGATTGCTCGCCATCTCGAGCGGATTTAGTGAGTTGCGAAGAGCAGTGTCCCCTGTTGTAAACAAACGGCCATCTGCAGTAAGAATCAAGGTTGCACTTCCGTAATTAACAACCTTTTGAACGGTTTCGTTTGGCAATAGCGCGACAGGGGCGCACTGGTCTGTTGAAGACCCGGTGCCTAAACGACCATTGCTACCTTCACCCCAAACCCAGAGTTTACCGCTATCAGTAATAGCAAAAACTGAGTCGTCATTGGCGTACACGCTAGACCAAGTCTGGTTACTGTCCACCAACATAGGGGTGTTCACCGTATCTTCGGACAATCCTGTCCCTCTGCCTAGGTCACAATGCTCACTATCGGTCCACCAGTCGGACTCGTAGTGCCCTGTCCAAGAATAGAGATCGCCACTCTCTGAAATCGCAAACGAGCTATCCTGCGTAACAGCAATATCTTTCCATTTAGTGACATCTGGTACTAAGTTACTGAGAGAGAGAGGCGTGGTTCTTCCATTTAACTGACTTCCTGTATTCGGAACGAAGTTTTGCTCTGCACCAATCCCAAATAACTGCCCCTCACCATCAATCATTAAAGAATGGTTCGACCCGCGATCAATATCTAAGTAAGTCGTTGTGGCCGCAACCGTCTGCCCTGCCAAACCCACGGCTGACAAACACACGATCGGCACTATTCGCCTTGTTTTCATACCAACTCCATTTTGACGTAAAAATCACAAAATATTGACAATGGTTGATATTGTTACACAATGAAACAGGTAGCAGTTACCGTACGGGCATATTGACTGCCGTTATATATAAAATATGTGATTTACATCAATAATATACAGAATACCTATCTTTTTATAAAACCCGCCACATCGAGCAGCCCAATGCAAGATAACCACCCAATAAGCACAGCAAATGAAACAAGATTAGTAACATTCTAAGCCTTTCATTAAGCTCTCTAGTCCCAGCGACTCGCTGGAGATATTGCAGCTGAAAAAGTCATCCTGTATCCTCTATTGTCATATTGAAAATCTATCGTTCCTGTTTTCAATAAACTTACTCGAAAAACAAAAGACTACGCAAAATGGATGCGTCAATACTGTGAAACCATAGGGCGGTAGCGTTCCCAATCACAGCTTACGGCTAGGACAATGTATTAAATGGCTATAGAATCACTGCGACAGGTGGGGCAAACCTTCGCCTCTCCTGTACTTACTTTCTTTTCTCAGCAACTCGCTCAGTTTCCCTCCAATCACTACTTTTTTCTTGCCCGCGAAGGATATTGGCTCGAACAAGCTTACGATACTTATCAGCACGCACGCGGTGTAAAGACAAACTCTCAATATCTACTGGCATCTCGAGCTTTTCTGTTCAAGTTAGGCCTTATTGAGCCTAAGAGTTATGACATTTCACTCGACTTCTCTTTCTCGGGTAGTCTTTATGAGCTAATGCGCACGCGCTTTATGCTCAGTGATGTCAGCATCCGTAAACTGTTCGATGAGAAACAACAAACGAAAAGTATCGTATTACCCCACGACTTAGAGAAAATTGCTCAACTGCTGCAGGAAAAACTTCCACAACTAGAAGCAATCATTGCACCATCAATGAATGCCTACCGTCACTATCTATCAAGCCTTGGTTTTTTCGACCATAAGCAGGTTCATTTAGTTGATCTTGGTTACAGTGGCAGCATTCAGACACTGCTAAGTCTGCTATTTCATGTCGATTCGGTAGGGCACTACTTAATTGCCTCAAAGCCAGGTCAACGCACGCATAACGGCAACCAATTAACTATGAAAGGCTACTTAAATGAGGGAAGTAAGCTTGGCGAAGGTTACACGCCATTGGATCGCTCAATGCTGTTGGAGGCTGTGCTGACAGCTCCAACAGGTCAGTTTCAGGATATTCGTTTTGATGAAACCGGTGAGCAAACCTACCAGTTTTTCTTTGGACGTAAAGTTCGCTCACAGCATAACTTCCACACGCTGGAAGCGATGATGAAAGCCGCTCTTGAAAGCATCGAGCAACATTCCGTTCTCGATATTTCATTTGAAAAACAAGAAGTAGAGCAAATTCTCACTTCACACATGAAAAAACAAGGCATGTTCCCGCGCAGTTGCTGGGAAGTATTTTCTCTCGATGATGACATCGCAGGAGAAGGCACACTGGACGCATTAGATTTTTGGGGACTAAAACGATGAACTACCGAGCAATGGTAAAGCACAAATTACCACTGGCAGAAAAACTGCTGCGTAAGAACCCAATGTTAATGCGCTTGGCAGTGAGAACTGAGTCTCACCTCATCAAACGACAACTTAAAAAGCAAACCAAACAGCTGCAAGGCACCGTCGCCGCGCTATCCACCGATCAAATCGAGCTGCTACAAGACGCAAAAAAACAAGGCATGTTCGACCGTAAGTGGTACGAAGATGTCCAACAGCGCGTATTTAATAGCGAACTTGAGGCATTTGGTGACTATCTAAGTAAAAGCCGCTTTTGTGGTGTGAGCCCAAGTCCAGCATTCGATAACCTTCACTACTTAAAAGCCAATACAGATGTCTATCACTCTGGGTTACCACCGCTAGCCCATTATCTCGCTACCGGCAGTCACGAGGGACGAGCTTCACGACCGTTCTTGCCGAACTGGACACCAACCGACAAGCTGACAACCCCTATAGACATCAAGGCGATTGAGTCATTAAATATCGCCCTTTGCCTACATGTGTTTTACGATGACTTTCTCGATTACTATCTCGAATGCCTAAAGACTTTCCCGACAAAAGTAGATGTCTTTGTGTCGGTGACCAGTGAAGCGTCAAAAAAGCTCGCTGAAACGAAGCTAAATCAATGTGATAACGTCAAGAAACTTGAGGTCGCTATTGTGCCGAACCACGGGCGAAATTTCGGGCCGTTACTGGTCGAGTTTGCCGAGCAATTGATGCGGTATGATCTTTTTGCTCACCTCCATTCTAAGAAGTCTCTTTATTCTGGTCGCCAACAAACACAATGGGCAGACTATTTAGGTGAGTTCTTGCTCAAAGACTCGCATCGTGTCGCTCAAATGCTCACGTATTTTGCTCAAAACAAAGACTGCGGCATTTATTACCCAACATCGTTTTTCATGATGCCAGATTGGGTAAACCACTGGCTTAAGAACAAACCTTTTAAGCAGCGATTCTTTGAAGAATGGCAGATCGAACATCATGACGACTTCCTTGCTTACCCTGTGGGTGGAATGTTTTGGGCAAGGCCTTCGGCTCTCAAGCCGCTGTTAGACAAAACCTACCAATACGATGATTTCCCGGCCGAACCGCTGCCCAATGATGGCTCAGAGCTTCATGCACTTGAACGTTGTATTGGCCTGCTTGCAGAGAAAACCGGTCACAAGCAACTGTTTTATGTACCAGAGTTAGGTTCTTTTACTCATGATAAAAGTTTTGTCTTCTCAAATTATGTGAATACAAAACAGCAACTTATGGATAAGGTCAGACCTTTTGACATCATCTCATTCGATGTGTTTGATACATTGGTACGTCGTAGCCACTTCGTCCCAGATTACGCCAAGCTTAAGTTCGGGCAACAGCTCGAAAAAGAGGGACTGGTCGCCAGCGCCCATGAATTCGTGAAGCTTCGCAACAACGCCGAGTTTGAAGTGCGTAAAGAGACAAACTTCCAAGGCGACGTGAATATTTTTCAAGTCTATGAAAAGCTAGGTCAGCACTTCGACTGGTCAGCCGAGCAAGCGCAGCAATACGCTGAGGTGGAATTTGGTCACGATCTAGCGATGATTGAAAGCAAAGACGAAATCGTAGACATATTAAACACGCTCATTGGCGCAGGAAAAACGGTCTACATTATCTCTGATACTTACTACAGTGAGCATCAAATCGTACTCATGCTGCGTAAAGCAGGGGTCACCAATGGCTATCAGCTTTATGTCTCCTCAGAGATGGGACTGCGCAAAGACAACGGCAGTATGTGGTCATATATGCAAGGTCACCTTAAAAACAAGGGCAGCTTCGTACACATTGGTGACAATGCCGTCGCCGATGCACAAATCCCCGGTGATTTTGGTTTGGCGAACCTCCATATCCTAAACCCACTTGATAAGTGGCAAGCAGCCGGCTTTGATAACCCTCTCGTCGGTAAAGATGAATTAAACGAACGATTAATTGCAAAATGGGGGCCAATGATTAGTAGCTTTGGTCGTTACCCGTTTTTTGGTGAATAACCCATTATGAGCATCAATCTAAATCAACCTAAGACCCTTATTTTCCACCCTGGAATTGGTAAAACAGCAACAAGCGCAATTCAAACCATAGGACTTGAGTTACCTACAAACAATTCGGGACAGGCCTGTTTTTCACCGTATGGCGTTTATGGCGGTGCACACAATCATTTTGCCTCTGTTCATCCTGGGTTTAGCCCAGCGATTTTTGAAAAGGAATGGAAGGAACTACTCAACTTTGCTGTTAACAGAGATGCCAGCACCATAGTCTCTAGCGAATTTTTAATTCGAGACAATGCAAATCATATCGGATATATGTTAAAGGATGCGCTAAAAAGTGGCTTACAGGTCAAGGTATTGTTTGCAATAAGAGATTACACCGACTATCTAAAATCCGCTTACCTTCAAGCGGTTAAGGTGCAGTGGGGACTGCGCCAAAATGAGCATATTTTCGATTTTTGTCATCGAGAACTGAATCAGATACGTCTCCCTGAAAAACTCGATATCTGGGCAAGGCATATCGGTGACGAAAATATTTACGTTAAAGAGTTTACTCGTGACTCTAAAGATTTTGTTCGGAGCTTTTTTTCTGACATTGACATCACATTGCCTGACGAAATATCGACGAACCAAAAGGTCAACTCTTCCATACCTTTTGAGGCAGCCCAAACACTGCGAGCATTTGATCGAGTCTGTAACGATGTAGAAAAAAGAAAGGAGTTGATCTCATTTTTGTCAAACATCGACTACGATGGCAAACATCAACAATCGGTCAGTAATAAAATAAAGAAAGAAATCACTCGTAATACTTATCAACATGACTGTGAACGATTAAAAGCACGATATCAATGGATTGAAAACAAATGATTGAAATGAACTACCAAGATCCTGTGGCTCGAAGAGTCAAACATGATTACTCTTTAAAACTTAAAGACCATATTACTCCGATATGTGGTTCAGATATCAGCGATACGCGCCTTTATCAATCTAGTTTTACTAAGTTCACTCCTAGGTACCAAATAGAAGATAACGTTCTACTACTACCTTATAATGAATCTTATCACATCCCTTCTAGCGGTTTTTTCGAGCATTGGGCATATGATAAGCACCTTAACCCAATTCTTATTGCTGATCACTACAAACCTGTGTTGAGAGGATATCGAGATCACTCACAAGTGCCTATTTATCCTTTCCGAAAAAATTTGCCAAAAACTTATTTGAGCGGTAGCTATTACTATATGGGGATGCTCAATCCACACTATGGACACTTTATCCAAGAATCAATTACTCGTATTTGGCTAGCATTGAAGAAACCAGGGATTCTACAAGAAAACACTAAGTTTGTATTCCATGTCTTTAGTAACTTTACTAAAGAAGCTGAGGATAAATTCTTTCAATCCAACTTAATGGAGTTCTGTCATGCACTCGGGTTGCAAAGAGAAAATATCACGTTCGTAAGAGAACCTACGATTTTTGAGCATATGGTTATCCCAGAGTCATCGATCTCTGTAAGCGATGGGAACTGTTATCTATCAGACGAAGCAAAACATGTGTGGAACACAATAAACCGCAACATGTCAAACAGCAATAACAGCGGTTCAAACCCACCTAACAAAAAGATCTATCTAAGTAGAAAAGCGGTGAAAAACCCTATTCAAGGGCGTATCTTGGAGAATGAAGGTGAAGTGGAACGATTTTTTGAAATTTCTGGGTTTGACATTGTTACCCCTGAGCTATTAACCCAAAAAGAGATGCAGACTATTCTATCTGAGACTTCTTTTATAGCGGGAAACCCTGGTTCTGGTCTTCAAAATTCATTTTTCATTCCACACGCAGCGACCACTCTGGGGTTAACTTGCTTGCCTATAATGAGAATTAACCCAGGTCTAAATCACCAAGTAAACACCGACCTGATTTGTGGTCATCGTAGCCTTGGATATTGTACCCCTGATGATTTGATATCAGTATCAAGCAATGAAATAAAATGGCGCATAGACATAGAAAATTTGGAACGTTCACTTGAGTTGTATTTATAATCGAGGTAGTTTTGTTTAAGCACGTTATCATCCACCTGGGTCTACATAAAACAGGCACAACTTCAATTCAGAGAACGCTTAGAAAGAATCACAACGCACTACTAAATAATGGTATTGCATACCCTCAGCTCACCATAGCTACGTTCAAACCAGCCAATCATTCTTGGCCTATAATAAATCTAGTAAGTGACAAACCCTCTTTATACCACCTAAATATAAGACACAGAATTAAACAGATAGAAATTTCAACATCAAATAGCTCTAACCTAAACGAGTTACAAAGTCTATCTTCGACAAGTAGAACTCTCTTGATTTCTGCTGAGGGGATATCAAATTTAGATACCCCTCATCTTGAGAGGTTAAAAAAACTGATTGAGTCTATCGCCGATCAAGAAGCAACCTTTGAGTTTCACTACTTCAAACGAGATATTGGTAACTATATTACCAGTGTTGTTCAAGAACGACTAAAAGGTGGAACGTTGGAGCAATCTATCTTTGATGGGCTAAATGCAAGCAAAATGAGTAATGACTACTTGCGCATTGATGCTCTCAAACGCACTTTCCCTCAATCGATAATCACTGAACATAGTTTTGAAGAAGCATGTAAATATAAGCGTGGATTAGAGCAATATTTCCTCGAAAAAGTAGTAGGTTACAAGCAGTCATATAAATCAGTCAAAATGAGTAATGAAAGCTTGAGCGCCCAATCTTATGAACTTATTCAAAACTACATATCAAACTCCAATCAATATCAGGAAGTCCCTCTATCAGGGAGTGACTATCAAAAAAATATACACCTACTATCTATGGTTTCTGGCGACAAGTTCAGGCTAAACCATAGGCATGTCAAAGGTATAACAGCACTCGACAATAAGCACCTTCTTGAAGAAAATATTTTATCATCGCATGTAAAACAACCAGAAGACTGTTGGGAAAAATTTGATTTCAACAGCACATGCAAGCACTTAATAATAGTAAACAATGAATGTCGAAAGATATCACTAAAATACTTGAGCAATGTTGCTTTAAACTTCAAAAACAACTCTCCAACAACATCAGCCAAGATCATATCATTGATAATCACAGTAAAACTTGGAGTCATGGCGCGTTCGATATTAAAAGCCTCGAAAATTAAGTTAAAAAAAATCCATTCAGAATGAAAACTTGCCAAGAACTATATCCACAAGCAAAGGATACACGATGATTAGAGCTAGTAACCTTACCAAATTCTATCCTTCAGAGCTTGGGAATCAGTATATTTTTGAGAACCTAAACTTCACCTTCCCGAGCAACCGGAATATCGCTATTTTGGGCTCTAACGGCGCAGGCAAGTCCACGTTATTTAGAATCCTTGCTGGCAGTGAATACCCAAATAAAGGCAAAGTGGTCACTGACAAATCCATTTCTTGGCCTGTCGCCTTGGCGACGGGTATTCACCCACAAATGACCGGACGAGAAAATACCCGCTTTATCGGTCGAGTGAACGGTGTAGACAACCTAGCGGAATACGAAGAAAAAGTTAGAGACTTTGCAGAGCTTGGCATCAAGTACGATCTCCCTGTCAAAAGCTACTCCAGCGGTATGCGTTCTCGCTTGGCCTTTGGGTGTTGCATCGCTATCGATTTTGACGTCTATTTGATTGATGAAGCGACCTCCGTTGGGGACCCCAAATTTAAACGTAAGGCCAAACAGGCGCTATTAGACAAGTCTCGAACAGCGAACGTGATCATGGTGAGCCATGACTTAAAGGAAATTCGACAATTTTGTGACAGCGCCGTTATTCTGCACCAAGGGAAGCTCGAGTACTTCGAGGACTTAGAGCAGGCTTTAGAGGTATATAGCTCACTTTAGGAGTGTATGGATTGATTCTCTCTCGACTTAGTCGTGAGTCCAACTTATGATAGCCACTGGCTAGATATCTAGAAGGAATGCAAACAGGTTTCGACCTTTAGCAAAAACAGACACTATGGAAAACAATAGACTTACCCACCTTAAGGCTTTAGAAGCTGAATCCATTCAAATAATGCGCGAAGTTGCCGCTGAATTTGATAACCCAGTCATGCTTTACTCCATCGGTAAAGACTCATCGGTTCTACTACATTTAGCGCGAAAAGCGTTTTACCCAGGAAAGATCCCTTTTCCGCTAATGCACGTTGACACTAACTGGAAATTTAAAGAAATGATTGAGTTTCGTGACCGACTGGCAGAAGAGTATGGTTTCGATCTCATCGTACATAAAAACCAACGCGGACTGGACATGGATATCAGCCCGTTTGTTCACGGTAGTGCAAAGCACACAGATATCATGAAAACAGAGTCGCTCAAGCAAGCTCTAGACAAGCATGGCTTTGATGCGGCATTCGGCGGCGCAAGACGCGACGAAGAAAAATCGCGAGCTAAAGAGCGCGTTTACTCGTTCCGAGATAAGAACCATCGCTGGGATCCGAAAAACCAACGTCCAGAACTTTGGAATATCTACAACTCTAAGGTAGAAAAAGGCGAGAGCATCCGTGTATTCCCGCTTTCTAACTGGACAGAGCTCGATATTTGGCAGTACATCTATCTGGAAAATATTGAAATTGTTCCTCTTTACCTCTCTGCTCCGCGCCCTGTTGTCGAGCGAGACGGTACTCTGATTATGGTCGATGATGAGCGTATGCCACTTAAAGAGGGCGAAGAACCAGAAATGAAAATGGTTCGCTTCCGTACACTTGGGTGTTACCCACTGACTGGCGCCGTTGAATCTGAAGCGCAAACGCTGCCTGAAATTATCCAAGAAATGCTTCTTTGTACCACTTCTGAGCGCCAAGGGCGCGTCATCGACCACGATTCTGCTGGCTCGATGGAGAAAAAGAAGATGGAAGGTTATTTTTAGAGCGAGTAGCGAGTAGCGAGTAGCGAGTAGCGAGTAGCGAGTAGCGAGTAGCGAGTAGCGAGTAGCGAGTAGCGAGTAGCGAGTAGCGAGTAGCGAGTAGCGAGTTAGTATATGCTGAAGCGTCCTACATGCAAGGGTGACGAAGATGAACTATGAAAGGCTTGATGTTTGGCGTAAAAGCGTCGCACTGACTACTGAAATTTATTCTTTAATGAAAGATAACCGTGATTTTGGGTTTAAAGATCAGATCTGTCGTAGTTCTGTCTCTGTACCAAGCAATATCGCAGAAGGCTGCGAACGCTTATCGCGCAAAGAAAAAGCTCACTTCTTAGCCATAGCGAAAGGCTCTCTTGGCGAGTTAAAAACCCAAGTCATCATTGCAAACAATATTGGCTACATTGCTCCAGAACCGGCAATGAAACTCAAGCATGAATGCGACACTATCGGTCGTATGTTAGGTGCTTTAATCAAAAGAACTCAAGGAACATAAACGAATTTAAGTACAGACACGCCCAATAGCAAAGCGTCCCATAGCGAAGCGACCTCTAGCAAAGCGTGCAGTCACTAAAATTCCAAAGGAATTAAAAATGTCACACACATCAAATCTAATCGCTGAAGATATCCAAGAATATCTTCGCGTTCACGAAAACAAAGATCTGCTGCGTTTTTTAACGTGCGGCAGCGTTGATGATGGTAAATCAACACTGATTGGTCGACTTCTGTATGATTCAAAGATGATTTTTGAAGATCATATGTCAGCGATCGAAAAAGACTCAAAGCGCTTCAATACCACCAACGAAGAGTTCGACTTGGCGCTCTTAGTGGATGGTCTACAATCTGAACGAGAGCAAGGTATCACTATTGATGTTGCATATCGCTACTTCTCTACAGAACAACGTAAGTTTATCATCGCAGACACTCCAGGACACGAGCAGTACACCCGTAACATGGCCACAGGAGCTTCTACGTGTGACCTTGCAATCATCTTGATTGATGCTCGACACGGTGTACAAGTCCAAACTCGTCGTCACAGCTATATTTGTTCATTGCTAGGCATCAAGCATATCATTGTTGCCGTGAACAAGATGGATATTGTGGACTACGACCAAGATGTCTACAAAAAAATTAAAGATGACTACCGTGAGTTTGCAAAAGATTTAGAGTTCACAGATGTGCGCTTTGTGCCTATTTCTGCGCTAAAGGGCGATAACGTGGTCAACGAGAGTGAGCATATGCCGTGGTATCCTGGCTCCCCTCTTATGAAGCTTCTAAACTCGGTCAACATTCATCGTGGTGGTTTTGAACCGTTCCGATTCCCAGTTCAATATGTAAACCGCCCTAACCTAGACTTCCGCGGCTTCGCAGGAACAGTCGCTGCCGGGGACATTCGTGTCGGCGATTCTGTTGTGGCACTGCCTTCGGGCAAACAAAGTAAAGTAAAATCGATTGTAACTTTTGATGGCGACCTTGAAAAAGCACACGTCGATCAAGCGGTAACTATTACTCTGGAAGATGAAATCGATATTAGCCGTGGTGACATGCTGGTACGACCGCATGAGCAACCGCAATCTAGTCAAATCGTTGATGCTGATGTTGTGTGGATGGCAGAGGAACCATTGCACGTTGATCGTCAGTATGAAATTAAGGTCGGTGCCAAATCAGTCTTTGGGGAAGTGCAAAGCATTTATCATAAAGTTGATGTCAACACGATGGAGAAAGAGGAGGCCAATCAGCTCGCTCTGAATGAGATTGGCCATTGCCAAATTACCTTTACCGAGGCTGTGACTTTTGATGCGTATAATGAAAACCGCTCGACTGGAGCCTTCATTATCATCGATAGACTCACTAACATCACTGTTGGTGCGGGCATGATTCGCAATGCCCATAAAAGTCTAATTTCAGCACAAGCACCGAGTGAGTACTCTGAGTTTGAACTGGAACTGAATAAGCTCGTGACTAAGCACTTCCCACATTGGGGAGCTAAGAAACTGAAATAGCGTCAGTTTACAAATGGTAAAGCCCTTTGTCGTCATTTGACGACAAGGGCTTTATACGGTTAGGTTCACAACACAAATAAACACCAGAGTACCTATCCGAACCCACTCACCCAAGGCTTATTCAATGTTGGTACTTATTGTATTTATTCTCACTATTGCGGGGTTGATTCGCTATCAACAAAGACCCGCGATGGTTTTTGGCGTTGCTTTTATGGTGCTGTTTGCATCCAACGCTGTATCCGCTAATGACGTACTCAATAGTATGTCTAACCAGGGACTCCTCACTCTTGTATTGCTAATGCTGTGTTCATTAGCGCTAGAAAAAACTCGCTTACTGCGACTTATCGCAACAAAAGTCCTTCACCAAAGTTACCTTCAAACTTGGCTTCGTCTATTTGGTATCACCGCCACTACTTCAGCCATCCTGAACAATACGGCTGTCGTCTCTACCATGCTCGCCCCGATAAGAAATAACCCTTACCACCCCGCGAGCAAGCTACTTCTTCCACTGTCGTACGCGGCTATTTTGGGCGGTACGCTCACTCTAGTCGGTACATCGACCAATCTCATTGTTAACAGCCTAGTTTTAGATTTTGGACTACCGTCACTGAAATTCTTTGACTTCACCAAAGTCGGGCTTATGTTGGTTGTTGCTTGCGGTTTAACATTACTCATCTGCAACCGCTGGCTACCAGCCTATCAACAGACAGCTAGAGAGTCTAAAAGCTACTTCATTGATGCTAAAGTCCTGGGTGGCTCCAGTCTAATTGGTCAATCCATCCAGCAGAATGGCTTACGTCATCTCGAGTCGTTATTTTTGGTTGAAATAGTTCGTAATGGACAACTGATAAGTCCAGTTACTCCCACTGAGCGATTGCAAGAAAATGATAGACTTATCTTTAGTGGTGATATCAACAAAGTCATGCAATTGAGTCAGTTTGATGGCCTCAAAACCTTCGCGCATGACAATGGTTTACCGCTTAACAACCTTACTGAAGTCGTTGTCAGGCCAGAGAGTAGCCTTCTGGGTCAGTCGCTAAAAAAAGTTGGGTTTCGCGCCAAATTTGACGCTGCCGTAGTGGCCATACGTCGCGATGGGCAAAGGATATCAGGCAAGCTAGGTGACTCTAAAGTCATGGCTGGTGATGCTCTAGTTCTCGCGGTCGGCCCTGACTTTAAAAATCGACAAAACTTACAGAAGAACTTCATCGTTGTCAGCGGGCATGAACCAGAAGTCATGCTTTCAGGTTACAAAGAACTCCTAACCTGCTTCGGTTTTTTAGGTACCATTCTCTTGTCTGCTTGCGGAGTAGTTTCACTGTTTAAGGGCGTTTGTTTACTTCTTGGCGTTCTACTCATTTGTAACTGCTTGAGTGTCTCGGAGTTACTTCGTCGGTTCCCGGTCGATATTTGGTTGATTATTGCTACCGCACTAGTGCTATCTCAGGCCATGTCTAATGCTGGAGGACAGCAAGTTTTAGAACACTTTGTTCAACATTACTTGAATGATCTGTCACCGCTTACTGCTGTTATTGTGGTTTACATTCTTACCTGGCTTCTGACGGAACTGGTCACCAATAATGCAGCGGCTGCCCTGTTGTTCCCTGTTGCACTTGGCTTATCTGAGGCACTTGGAGCGAACAATACGGCTTTCATCATGGCGGTTGCATTTGGTGCTAGCGCTAGCTTCATAAGCCCCTACGGTTATCAAACAAACTTAATGGTATTTAATGCCGGAAAATATAGACTCAGCGACTTCGTAAAAATCGGGGCTCCCGTTAGCATCGTCTACGGCATAACGACGATTGCCGGCATTTATTGGGTATATGGCCTATAGCCAATACGCACTAAGTTTGAACAAATACAATGTTACTGATTGGAAAAGTAACACATAGAACAGTTTATAAAGAGGAACTATGACTTCACCATATATCGAGAAAGACACTCAGAATGAAAAATCAAGTGATGTCGTCTGGCACCTAGCTTCAGTAAGCCACAACGAGCGCGTGTCGCAACTCGGACAAAAGCCCGCGATTTTGTGGTTTACGGGACTGAGTGGCTCAGGAAAATCAACGATCGCTAACGCTGTTGACAAGATGTTATTTGATCTAGGTATCAAAACGTACCTCTTAGATGGCGATAATATTCGCCATGGCTTGAATGGTGATCTAGGTTTTAGTGACAGTGATCGAGTAGAAAATATCCGTCGCGTGAGTGAAGTTGCAAAGCTCTTTGTTGACGCAGGTATCATAGTTTCAACTGCCTTTATTTCCCCTTTTACTTCTGACAGAAAAATTGCGAGGGATCTTGTTGACTCATCTCAGTTTATTGAGATTTTTATTGATACACCTCTCGACATTTGCGAAGCTCGCGACCCGAAAGGCTTGTACAAGAAAGCTCGAGCAGGTGAAATCAAACACTTTACAGGTATATCGTCGGCTTATGAGGAGCCAAAAGCTCCTGAGATACACGTAAAGTGCGGAGAAAAAAGCATCGAGCAATGTGCGATTCAAATCGTAGAGTATCTTCGAGAAAACAATTACATAAAGTAAGTGAGCCTTCAACAGGCCAAAGTGACACAAAGATGTCACGTTAATAACTCAAGATAATAAAACACAACGTTAAGGAACGAGTAGTGCTTACAACGACAGCTGGTGTGCTCACGGTATCAACCTTGAGCCTGTTATCAATGCGCAAAGCCGCTTTACATTATGGTTTTGTGGATAGCCCATGCAGCAGAAAAAGGCATTCAGGTGAAATACCGCTAGTGGGTGGCGCTTCTCTGTTCGTTTCTGTTGTTTTTATCTGCTTGGCACAGCCCATACTCGTTCCCATGAGCTATGACTACCTTATTGGGGGAGCGCTTTTAGTCCTCGTCGGTATGTTCGATGACAAGTATGATATTTCAGCGAGCTTGAGACTTGTCTTGATGCTCTTCTTGGCTATTTGGCTTGCAAACGTTGGTGGGCACAGCATAAACAACCTTGGAGACTTGGCGGGATCCGGCAAGCTGGATATAAAAAGCTTTAGCGTTGCGTTCACGGCAGTCGCATTGATAGGGTGCATTACTGCATTCAACATGGTCGATGGCGCTGATGGGCTATTGAGCGTTCTTGCGAGTGTTACTTTTCTTGGTCTAGCGGCAATATTCTATGCCTCTGGTGAGTTGAATCTGACTTACTTTTGTTTGCTGTTTGTCTTGGCAATGGTACCTTATGCCATCTGCAACCTAGATATTATCCCAAACCGCTCTTTACGAGTATTTATGGGTGACTCTGGCAGTTTCCTAATTGGATTTACCGTTATCTGGCTGATGATCGCTGCCACTAAAACGTCCGGAGAGCCTTCAGCAGAACCCATTATGCGGCCTGTTACTGCACTTTGGCTGGTTGCGGTGCCTCTCATGGATATGGCTATGGTGATGTTGCGAAGAATGAAAAACAGACGTTCGCCATTTTCAGCCGATCGTCTGCACTTACATCATATCTGCACGCGACTAAAAATGGGACGTTACCAGAGCCTACTCATAATTGGCGGGATTTCTCTAGCACACGCACTTGTTGGGATAGCCGGAGAATTATTGCAAGTTCGTGAGTCAATCATGCTGGCTCTGTTTCTGTTATCGTTCTCTCTGTATGTTATCTCTATAAGTTATGTATGGAAATTTACTACTTTCCTGAGGCACCGTTTGAATATTCACTAATGATTTGAGTGGTTATTGAGCATTAAACAAACGATGCCAGAAAGGAATAAAAGAGATTTAATCAACGCTGCTAGGTCTCGACGTCCAAGGTGATCTAGCATCAGTCACGCTAAATAGCTCATACTTACGTCCAAGCATCTGTCCCCCATCTCGAGTTAGCGGCTGCCAGTTGAAGAACGCACGATTGGCGCTCGGTTTGACCGTCATAATGTCAAATGGTATTGAGACGTAAAAGCCTTTGGTAAAGCTACCTTCACCAAACTCCTCTGAACTCAAGTTGGTAAAACTCGCGTAAGCGCCAGCAATCACACCGCTTTTAAACTGTTTTGAGAAGTCCAAACGAGTACCAACATCTCCTGCGAGGAACTGACCAAACCCAACTTTGAATAGCGTGCTGTCCAGGAATGACCACTGTGGCATGTAGTAGCCCGTAACAAAGCCTGTGGTTTGATTCACTGCCGCTTTGAATGGCCTGCCGAACTCTGGGATGTTCTGGTCTTCTTGGTCGAACAGACCAAAAGCGCTTCTTGGGTCGCGCTGCGATACTAAGTTGATGTCGGCGCTGATCGCCCAATTTCGATTTAGAGGACGATAAAGCAACTCACCACCCGCACCCGCAAACATGGTTTCTAAGTAGCCACCATAGACTTGACCATAAAATCCATTGCCAAACTCTTGAAAGTACGTCGCTTGCAAGTTTTTCACCCATAAGGTGTTGTCAGACACATAAGCCCTAAACAGGGTTCGAACCCTAGGTACGTTAGTACCATCTGGCGGGACAATGTAATTAAACTTGTCGTAGTTATCGACAACGTTTAAATGCACCGTACCGGATAGATTGAGATTTTTCGTTGCCCAAACATCAGCCGTTCCATCGATACCCAACTCATACAGGTAGAAGTTCTCTGCAGAGCCTATCGACTGCGCTAGCGTTGGTCTAAACGAGTATTGAAAGCGATCAAAGCCGTCATATTCTATTGCTGCCGTTTCCGTGCTGACATTGCTTTCGATCTCTTTCTCTGACATCGAGTCGGTAAGCTGACGATCTAGTGGCTGCTCCTGCGCGACTTGTTTGAATGTGTTAGCATCAATTTGAGTCTCGGTTTGCGGTAAATTGAGATTGGTTTCTATGATGTTGTAAGTGGTGATTTTAGCTGGAAGATGATTCGCTAAAATACGTGCGGCTCGCTCGCGCGCCTCGTCTCGGTCGCGGTATTTTTTC